>DNXT01000290.1 GCA_003505795.1 Lysobacteraceae bacterium
GCACCCGTGGCGCGGCGGCCAGATGCCGCATATAGACCTCGTCCGCCGCCGCCGCGCCGCGCCGCGCCTTCATGGAACCGGATCGCGGCGGTCGCCGGCTATGGCCGCAATTCCGGATACAGGCGCCGCGCGGTGCTGCGCAGCGCCTGCAGGATCCGCTCGGCGCCCGGCGGCAGGCTGTAGTCGCGGCGCCGGATGATGCCGAACGACTCCATACGCACCCCGAGCTCGATCGGCAGCACGGTCAGCAGCTTGGCCTGGATCAGCGGCGCCACCGAGTCGGCCGGCAACGCGGTCAGCAGGTCGCTGCCGCGCAGCAGGTTCTGGGTCACCGGCAGCGACGAGGTCTCGATCGCGTTGGTCGGCGTATGCAGGCCGTGCTCGGTGAACATCGAGTCCAGGCGTGCGCGCAGCACGCTGTCGGCCGGCGGCAGGATCCAGCCGTAGCGCAGCAGGTCGGCATGCTGCAGCCCGGCGCGACTGGACAGCGGATGCCCGGCGCGGGCGATCACCGCGTGCGGCTCGTCCGCCAGCGGCTCGAACTCCAGCTCGCCGGCGCCCTCCGGCCCGAGGATGCGGCCGATCACGATGTCGAGCTGGCCGTCCAGCAGCTTGGACACCAGCGGCCGGCTGTAGTCCATCTCCACCCGCACCAGGATGTCCGGAAACTCGCGCTTGACCTCGGCGATGGCCTGCGGCACCAGGTTGGTACCCGGGTTGACCACGGTCCCGATCGACGCCTGTCCCATCCGGCCGCTGCGCAGCGCGGCGATCTCCTCCTGGGCGCGGCCGATCTCCGACATCGCCGCGCGCGCGCGCCGGATCAGCACCTGCCCGTACCAGGTCGGCTCCACCCCGCGGGCATGGCGCTCGAACAGCTTCACCCCGAGCATGTCCTCCATCTCCGCCAGCAGCTTGGACGCCGCCGGCTGGGTCATGCTGGCCGCCTCGGCCGCGCGCAGCACCGAGCGCTGCTCGTGCAGGTGCAGCAACAGCAGCAGTTGCCGGGTCTTCAGGCGCGACGCATTGAACCAGGGGGTATTCGGAGTCGCCATGGGATGCCTGCTAGGTTCGTATTCACCAAGGGAATAGCATATGACGAAAAATTCATTTGCAGCACATATCTCGCACGCGCGAGGCTAGCCGGCGCCGATGCAGGAGTCCCCTACCTCCCGTTCTGCGCCCCCAACCCGAGAGACGTGCCCCGTCCCGTCGCCACGGCGGACGGCAACACGCGAACGCCAGGAAGCCAGGAGGAAAACGATGGCAACCCACCCCCGGCCGCTGCACGGCCGACGCCCGGCCGCGCGCGGAGACGCCGCATGAGCGGGCGCCTGTCCGGCAAGAGCGTGCTGATCACCGGCGCCGCCAGCGGCATCGGTGCCGCCACCGCCCGCCTGTTCGCCGACCACGGCGCGCACGTGGCCGGCCTGGACCGCAATGCGCCGGCCGATCCCGACCCGCGCGTGGACTACTTGCTGGCCGACATCACCGACGCGGCGACGATCGCCGCCGCGGTCGCAGCGGTGCTGGCGCGCCACGGCCGCATCGACGCGCTGGTCAACAACGCCGGCGCCGACGTGTTCTCCGATCCGCTGCAGCTCGACGACGCCGACTGGCAGCGCTGCCTCGAACTCAACCTCAAGGGCGCCTGGAACGTCTGCAAGGCGGTGCTGCCGTCGATGCTGGCCCGGCAGGCCGGCAGCATCGTCAACATCGCCTCGGTGCACGGCCACAAGATCATCCCGCACGCCTTTCCCTACCCGGTCGCCAAGCACGGCCTGATCGGCCTGACCCGCTCGCTCGGCATCGAGTACGCCGCGCAGGGGATCCGCGTGAACTCGATCTCGCCCGGGCTGATCCTGGTGCCGCGCATCGAGGCCTGGTTCGAGCGCGAGCCCGGCGCCCGCGAGCGCCAGACCGCGCTGCTGCCGCCCGGGCGCATCGGCACGCCGGAGGAAGTCGCCTACACCGCGCTGTTCCTGGCCAGCGACGAGGCCCGCTTCATCAACGCCGCCGACATCCTGATCGATGGCGGCCGTTCCCAGCTCTACCACGAGTAAGCCATGTCCAACGCCGGTCCCTTCAAGCTGCCCCTGGTCGCGATCCTGCGCGGCATCACTCCCGAAGACACGCTGGCGCACGTCGGCGCGCTGATCGATGCCGGCTTCGACGCCATCGAGATCCCGCTCAACTCGCCGCGCTGGGAGCAGAGCATCGGCCTGGCCCATCGCGAGTACGGCGACCGTGCCTGGATCGGCGCCGGCACCGTGCTGCGCAATGCCGACGTCGACATCCTGGCCGAGCTCGGCACGCGCTTCATCGTCACCCCCAACACGCGCCCGTCGCTGATCCGCTACGCGGTCGAGCGCGGCCTGCTGGTGGTCGCCGGCTTCGCCACCGCCAGCGAGGCGTTCGACGCGATCGACGCCGGCGCGCAGGTGCTCAAGCTGTTCCCCGCCGCGACCTACGGCGCCGCGCACGTGCGCGCCCTGCGCTCGGTGCTGCCGGCGCAGGTGCCGGTCTACGTGGTCGGCGGCGTCACCCCCGGCACGCTGGCCGGCTTCATCGCGCAGGGCGCCGCGGGTGCCGGCATCGGCGGCGACCTGTACAAGCCCGGCCAGTCGCTCGAAACCACCCAGTCGCAGGCGCGCGCGTTCGTGCAGGCATACCAGGACGCTTACCAGGACATTCGCGGATGAAGATCACCCGCCTCACCACCTACCACGCCGCGCCGCGCTGGCTGTTCCTCAAGATCGAGACCGACGCGGGCATCACCGGCTGGGGCGAACCGGTGATCGAGGGCCGCTCGCGCAGCGTCGAGGCGGCCGTTCACGAGCTGTCCGGCTACCTGGTCGGCAAGGACCCGGCGCGCATCAACGACCTCTGGCAGACCCTGTACCGCGCCGGCTTCTACCGCGGCGGCGCGATCCTGATGAGCGCCATCGCCGGCATCGACCAGGCGCTGTGGGACATCAAGGGCAAGGCGCTGGGCGTGCCGGTCTACGAACTGCTCGGCGGCCTGGTGCGCGACCGCATGAAGACCTACCGCTGGGTCGGCGGCGACCGCCCGGCCGAGATCGTCGCGCAGATGCGCGCGCACATGGCGCTGGGCTACGACACCTTCAAGCTCAACGGCACCGAGGAGATGAAGCTGATCGACAGCCCGCGCGCGGTCGACGCCGCGGTCGCCAAGATCGCCGGCATCCGCGAGGCGCTGGGCGACGCGGTCGACTTCGGCATCGACTTCCACGGCCGCGTCGGCGCGCCGATGGCCAAGCCGCTGCTGCGCGAGCTGGAGCCGTTCAAGCCGCTGTTCGTCGAGGAGCCGGTGCTGGCCGAGCAGGCCGAGCACTACCCGCGCCTGGCGGCCTCCACCTCGATCCCGCTGGCCGCCGGCGAGCGCATGTACTCGCGCTTCGAGTTCAAGAACGTGCTGTGCGCCGGCGGCATCTCGATGCTGCAGCCGGACCTGTCGCACGCCGGCGGCATCACCGAGTGCGTCAAGATCGCGGCGATGGCCGAGGCCTACGACGTCGCCCTGGCCCCGCACTGCCCGCTCGGCCCGGTCGCGCTGGCCGCGTGCCTGCACGTGGACTTCGTCTCGCACAACGCGGTGCTGCAGGAGCAGAGCATCGGCATCCACTACAACGAGGGCGCCGACCTGCTCGACTACGTGCTCAACAAGGACGATTTCACCTGCATCGATGGCAGTATTGCCGCTCTGCCCAAGCCGGGCCTGGGTGTGGAAATCGATGAAGACAAGCTCGAGCATGCCAACCGGAATCCGCCGGACTGGCGCAACCCGGTGTGGCGCCACGCCGACGGCAGCATCGCCGAATGGTGAGGCGCTGACATGAGCAGCGCGACGGCGACGCTGGCCGTGGACAGCCGCTGCACCCACGGCGAGGGCGTGCTCTGGTGCGAGCGCCGCCAGGCGCTGTTCTGGGTCGACATCAGCGAAAAGCGCATCTGGACCCACCACCCGGGCAGCGGCGCCACCCGCCACTGGCAGGTCGGCGACCGCCCCGGCTGCCTCGGCCTGCTCGACGACGGCCGGCTGCTGGTGGTGCTGGCCAAGTCGGTGTGCGTGGCCGACCCGGACCGCGCCGACGGCGACACGCTGCCGCTGCAGCCGCTGGCCGAGGTCGAAGCCGACAACCCGCTCACCCGCAGCAACGACGGCCGCGCCGACCGCCACGGCAACTTCGTGTTCGGCACCATGGACGAGCACGACCGGAAGGCCGGGCGCGGCGCGTTCTACCAGTTCTCGCTTCGCCACGGGCTGCGCCGGCTGCCGCTGGGCGGGGTGTCGATCCCCAACTCGATCTGCTTCAGCCCCGACGGCCGCACCCTGTACTACTGCGACTCGGTGACGCCGAGGATCCTGTGCTGCGACTACGATCCGGATGCCGCGCGGACCGGCACCCCGCGCGAGTTCGCGGCGCTCGACCAGGCCGGCGCCGAGCCGGACGGCTCGATCATCGACGCCGAGGGCCACCTGTGGAACGCGCAGTGGCGTGCCTGGCGGGTGGTGCGCTACCGCCCCGACGGCAGCGTCGAGCGCAGCGTCGGGATGCCGGTCAAGCACCCGACCTGCAGCGCCTTCGGCGGCGCCGCGCTGGACCGGCTGTACGTGATCAGCTCGCGCCTGGACCATGGCGAGGACGAACTGCAGCGCACCCCGCTCGCCGGTGGCCTGTTCCAGTACGAAACCGGCCTGCGCGGCCTGCCGGAAAGCCGGGTCGCGAGCGCATGATCGCGGTCGACTGGGGCACCAGCAGCCTGCGCGCCTACCTGCTCGATGCCGACGGCACGGTGCTCGAGCAGCGCCGCAGCGATCAGGGCGTCCTCGCCAGCGCCGGGCGCTTCGCCGAGACCCTGGGCGAGCTGGTCGGCGAGTGGCCCGGCCACGTCCTGCTGTGCGGGATGGTCGGCAGCCGCAACGGCTGGATCGAACTGCCCTATCTGCCCTGCCCGGTCGGCGCCGACGAGCTCGCCGCGGCGATGCGGCGCCACCAGGATCCGCGGCTGCCCGGACGCGAGCTGTGGTTCGTCCCCGGCGTCGCCACCGATGCCGAGCGCGGCACCCCGGACGTCATGCGCGGCGAGGAGACCCAGGTGGTCGGGCTGATCTCCGCGCTCGGCGCCGGCGGGCACAGCGTGTGCCTGCCCGGCACCCACAGCAAGTGGGCGCGGCTTGAACAGGGCCGGATCGGCGGCTTCGTCACGGTGATGACCGGCGAGCTGTACGCGCTGCTCCGCCAGCACAGCCTGCTCGGCCGGCTGATGAGCGGCGACGACGCCGAGTTCCACCCGCAGGCGTTCATCCGCGGCGTCGAGCGCAGCGGCGAGGCAGGCGGCCTGCTGCACCACCTGTTCGGCACCCGCACGCTGGGCCTGTTCGAACGCCTGCCTGGCGAAAGCCTGGCGTCGTACCTGTCCGGCCTGCTGATCGGCCACGAGATCCGCGACCGCCAGCCGATCGGCGGGACGGTCCACCTGGTCGGCAGCCACGGCCTGGCGCAGCGCTACGCCGAGGCACTGGGCCTGCTCGGGATCGGCTCGATGCGGCATCCGGAGAACCTCGCCGCCACCGGTCTGCACCGGCTCGCACGCGTGCGCGGCCTGGCCCTGGGCTAATCGGAGGCGGGCCGGCCCGGCCGCCCTTCGGCCGCTCCGCACCCCCCTCGCAAGCGCGACTGTTCTAGAATTACGCGGCTTATCGCCGGATCACGCCATGCCTTTTGTTGTCACCGAAAACTGCATCAAGTGCAAATACACCGACTGCGTCGAGGTCTGCCCCGTCGACTGCTTCCATGAAGGCCCGAATTTCCTGGTCATCGATCCGGACGAATGCATCGACTGCACGCTGTGCGAACCCGAGTGCCCGGCCAACGCGATCTATCCGGAAGACGACGTGCCGGCGGGCCAGGAGAACTTCGTCGCGCTCAATGCCGAGCTGGCCAAGGCATGGCCGGTGCTGACCGTGCGCAAGGAACCGATGGCCGATGCCGGCGACTGGGACGGCAAGCCGGGCAAGCTGCCGCTGCTGGAGCGCTGACCTGTGGGAGGGACTTCGGTCCCGACGCTTTGCCGGTAGCGCCTGTCGGGACTGAAGTCCCTCCCACAGGTCACTACCTGTCAACTAACTAAATGAGAACAGAGCCAAACGAAACGGGCGCCATCGGCGCCCGTTCGCATTACCGCACCCCGCAGGCCCGGCTCAGTTGCCCAGCCTGGCCTTCAGCGCCGCGATCAGCTTGACCGGCGCCTCGGCCGTGGCCGGCACCCCGCGCGGATCGACCGCGGACACGTAGCTGCCGGCCTCGGTGTTGACCACGCGGACCAGGAAGCTGGTGCCCTCGTAGCTGACGTCGTACGAACCCAGCACCTGGGCGCGGCTGGCGACGGTCACGCCCGGGATGTCGGCCAGCGCGGCGCCGACCTTGTCGAACACCGCGTCCTTGCCGCCGCTGACGACGAAGCCGCTGTCGCTGGCGCCCTGCGCGGCGGCCGGCGCGGCCGGCTGCGACGACGAGGCCAGGCTCGGCACCTTCATCGCGCCGGAGGTATCGGGCACGTTCAGGTCCGGCGGCACTTCCAGCGGGCGCTGCTCGACCGGCAGCGCATAGTCGCCGCGGGCTCCCTTGTGGAACCAGCTGCAGCCGCTCGTGGCGGCGACGGTGGCGGTCGCCAGCAGCGCGAGCGAAAGCACGCGGACGGTAGAAACGGTGTGACGCATCGATAAATCTCCTGGGTCAGGCCGCGAGCATTTCGCGGCTGGAAAGTTCTTCCAACGCCTTGGCGTCGGCGGCGAGGCGGTCGGCCGCGGCGTGGTGCCGTTCCGACAGCGGCAGCAGCGGCAGGCGCAGGCCATGGCCGATGCCGGCGCGCTGCAGCAGCGCCTTGACCGGGATCGGATTGGATTCGATACCGCAGAAATCGTGGAATTCGCGCAGCCGCGCGTCCCAGGCTTCCGCCTCGGCGCGCCGCCCGGCGCGGGCCAGGTCGCACAGGCGCCGGTAGGCCGACGGCAGCGCGTTGGAACCGACCGAGATCAGGCCGTCGGCGCCGGCCAGCATCGAACGCGCGGCGCTGCCGTCGTCGCCGCTGAGGATGGCGAAGGACGCGCTGCGCAGCGCGACCAGCGCCTCGGCACGCTCCGGCTCGCTGCGCGCCTCCTTGATGCCGACGATGTTCGGATGCCCGGCCAGCGCCGCCACCGTCTCCGGCAGCAGGTCGCAGCCGGTGCGCCCGGGCACGTTGTACAGCACCACCGGCAACCCGCCGTTGTCGGCCACCGCCAGGAAGTGCGCCTTGAGCCCGTCCTGGGTCGGGCGCACGTACGGCGGGGTCACCACCAGCGCGTACCGGGCGCCGTTGGCCGCGGCGCGGCGGGTCTGGGCGACGGTCTTGGCGGTTCCGGACAGGCCGGTCCCGGCCAGCACCGGCACCCGGCCGGCCACCTGCGCCACCGCCGCGTTCAGCAGGATGTCGTACTCCTCGTCCGACAGGGTGGCGGCCTCGCCGGTCGAGCCGGCGACGACGAGGCCCTGCACGCCGCCGCGCACCTGCTGCTCCAGCAGGCGCCGCCATGCGTCCAGGTCGAGGGCGCCTTCGGGACCGAACGGGGTCGCCAGCGCGGTGATGATGCCTGAAAGGGACAAGATGCAGCTGCTCTGTACGTGGGTGGAAGGCCCGCGCGCCGCGCGGGTTCTAGGCGTCCCGCATGTTACTTGCGGCGCGAAAGCACGGGCAAGTATGCTGCACGCAGCGCCTGGCACCTGCCCGGCCGCCATTCAGCCTTACGCAATGCCGGAACCCCCTTTGACCGACTCTACACCCCGGCCTTCGCCGACCGAAAATCACCTCCTGATCAACGCCTACACGACGCATCCGGAGTCCCCCCTGCTGTCCGTCACCCGCCGCATCGCCGACAGCGGCTGCAATCTGGTGGACGCGCGCCTGGCGACGGTCGGTCGCGACGTCTCGGTCACCGCGCTGGCGACCGGCTCGTGGGACTCCGTGGCCAAGCTGGAAGCGATGCTGACCCGGCTCGACCGCGAGGACGGCCTCAAGCTGATCTGGTACCGGACCGGCCCCAAGCAGGCGCAGTCGGACCTGCTGCCGTACATCGTCGAGGTGATCGCCGCCGACAAGCCCGGGATCCTGTTCCAGCTGGCCGACTTCTTCGACCGCCAGGGCATCACCATCGAGAACCTGCAGAGCACCCGCTACCGGGCGATGCAGACCGGCGCGGAGATGTTCTCGGCGCAGGTGACGATCGGGGTGCCGGCCAACATGCACATCGCCGCGCTGCGCGACGACTTCCTCGAGTTCTGCGACCACCTGAACCTCGACGCGATCATGGACCCGATGAAGTTCTGACCCTGGAGGAGCGATGGCCATCGACAAGTCCGCCGTGGAACAGATGTTCGCCGACATCCGCGCCGAGACCGACTGGGACATCGACGGCCCGATGCTCTGGGGCTACTTCTTCACCGATCCCGACCCGACCCGGCTCAAGCGCCTCGGCGAGCAGCTGTCGCAGGACGGATACCGGTTCGTCGACATCTTCTCGATCGAATCGGACCAGGACGGCGGGCCGGGCCCCGGCGAACAGGACGGCGACGTCTACTTCCTGCACGTGGAACGGGTCGAGACGCATACGCCGTGGTCGCTGGAACTGCGCAACCGCGGTTTCGAGGCGCTGGCCGGGCGTTTCGAGGTGGCCAGCTACGACGGCATGGACGTCGGGCCGCCCCCGCTCGACTCCACATCCCCCTAGAGAAGCCATGACCGACGCCCCCGCGCAGCTGTCCCCCTCGACGCTCGAACTGCCGCTGTCGCTGTCCGGCGGCCAGGCCACCACGCTGGGCGCGCATGCCGGCCGCTGGCTGGTGCTGTACTTCTATCCCAAGGACAGCACCCCGGGCTGCACCACCGAGGGCCTGGAATTCAATGCGCTGCTGCCCAGCTTCAGGCGCGCCGGCGCCGACGTGCTGGGCGTGTCGCGCGATTCGCTGAAGTCGCACGACAACTTCTGCGCCAGGCAGGGCTTCGCGTTCCCGCTGGTCAGCGATGCCGACGAGGCGCTGTGCAAGGCGTTCGACGTCATCAGGCAGAAGAACATGTACGGCAGGCAGGTGCTGGGCATCGAGCGCAGCACCTTCCTGATTTCGCCGGACAGTCGTATCGTGGAGGCGTGGCGCAAGGTGAAGGTCGCCGGCCACGCCGAAGCGGTACTCCAAGCCCTGAAGGCCCACAGCAAGCAGTGAATTCCCTCGTTTCCCGCACTAGGGCGTGCCCTCCGTTCCCGAGCAGGTCGCGCCGCTCTTGCGCGTGCTCGGGGCAAGGAAGAGAGAGGAAGTGGATGTCCGTCCACGCCCGAGCGATGACGCGGCCCCGGGCGCGCGCAAGAGCGGCCCTCCGGGTTGGGTCTGGGTGGCCGCCATCCGGCGCCGCGCGGCTTGACCTGACGGCCAGTCAGGCGCGGCGCCGCGCAACACCAGCTGACAGCCGCCCAGACCCAGCGCGACCTGCTCGGGAACGGATGACACGCCCACCATCACCCTGCCCCGCGGGTCGCGGTGGCTCGCCCCTGCCCCTTTTCCAGGAATAGACGATGACCCGAGGCAAGCGCATCTACGTGCTGGACACCAACGTGCTGATGCACGATCCCACCGCGCTGTTCAAGTTCGAGGAACACGACGTGTTCCTGCCGATGCAGGTGATCGAGGAGCTCGACAACGCCAAGAAGGGCACTTCCGAAGTCAGCCGCAACGCCCGCCAGGTCAGCCGTTTCCTCGACGAGCTGCTCGGCAGCGCCAGCGCCGAGCAGATCCACGCCGGCATCACCCTGAGCCACCCGCAGGGCATCCAGCTCAAGGGCCAGGCCGGCATCGGCAAGCTGTACTTCCAGACCACCAGCAGCGAGCCCGCGCAGACCTTCGCCAAGGCGATGCCGGACAACAAGATCCTGGCGGCGGTGCTCGAACTGCGCGAAACGCAGCCGGAAGTGCCGGTGGTGCTGGTGTCCAAGGACATCAACCTGCGCATCAAGGCCTCGATCAGCGGGCTGGTGGCCGAGGACTACGAGAACGACCGCGCGCTGGACGATTTCAGCCTGCTGTTCACCGGCGCGGTCGAGCTGCCCGGGGACTTCTGGCAGAAGCACAACCAGGACCTGCGCAGCTGGAGCGACAAGGGCCGCACCCACTACGAGATCAAGCTGGCCGGCGACGAGGACTTCTCGCCGAACCAGTACCTCTACCTGCCCGGCGACGACGAGGTCGAGCTGCGCGTGGCCAGGGTCGGCGGCGACGGCAAGGCGACGCTGAGTCTGGTCGAGGACTACCGCGCCGGCCAGCACGCGGTGTGGGGCATCGCCGCACGCAACCGCGAGCAGAACTTCGCGCTCAACGCGCTGATGGACCCGGAGATCGACTTCGTCACCCTGCTCGGCACCGCCGGCACCGGCAAGACCCTGCTCGCGCTGGCCGCCGGCCTGGCGCAGACCATGGACCAGCAGCGCTACCGCGAGATCATCATGACCCGCGCCACGGTCAGCGTCGGCGAGGACATCGGCTTCCTGCCCGGCACCGAGGAGGAAAAGATGACGCCGTGGATGGGCGCGCTGACCGACAACCTGGAAGTGCTCACCCACAACCAGGAAGGCGGCGCCTGGGGCCGCGCGGCGACCAACGACCTGCTCGCCAGCCGGATCAAGATCCGCTCGATGAACTTCATGCGCGGCCGCACGTTCCTGTCGCGCTACCTGATCCTGGACGAGGCGCAGAACCTCACCCCCAAGCAGATGAAGACCCTGATCACCCGCGCCGGCCCCGGCACCAAGATCGTCTGCCTCGGCAACGTCGAGCAGATCGACACGCCGTACCTGACCGAGACCACCTCGGGCCTGACCTACGCGGTGGACCGCTTCAAGAACTGGCCGCACAGCGCCCACGTCACCCTGCGCCGCGGCGAGCGCTCGCGCCTGGCCGACTACGCCTCGGAGGTCCTGTGAAGACCCTCGCGGCCCTGCCCTTGCTGGCCGTCCTGCTGGCCGCCGGCTGCGCCACCAGCGGCGGCGGCAAGCCCGGCAGCACCGTGCCGACCCGCCTCAAGAGCGGCCAGTCCTGGGTGATCACCCGGCCGTCGGTCGCCGCGCAGGTGCTGGACACCTGCTCCCGCGACAGCCCTGCACGCCATCCCGGCCAGGTCAGCGGCTACTGGGCCCCGAGCCGCCAGCAGATCGAGCAGCTCGAAGCGCGCCAGGCCGCGCTCGAACCGGCCATCGCCGCCCCCGGCGACTTCGACCGCCAGTACGTGGGCATCGAATCGCAGGGACGCCGGCTGATCTACATCAACGCCTTCCGTCTTCCCGACCACGCCGACATCGATCCGGCCAACATCGCGGTGCGGGTCTGCGATGGCGGCGCGAGCTTCTGGGGGGCGCTGTACGATCCGCAGACCGATCGATTCTCCGACATCCAGGTCGACGGGGCGCTGCGGCCGACGCCCTGAAGCCACGGAACCACCACCGGTCACACTGAAGCCATGGGGATACAACTGCCGCGCTGGGTCTGGGTCGGAGCCGTCACGCTCTCCTGCGTGGCCGGCATGATCAACGTGGTCGGCTACCTGGGCTTCGAGCACCAGGGGCTGAGCCACCTCACCGGCACCACCAGCCTGCTCGGCGTGGCGCTGTCCGAGGACGACGTCCCCTCGATCAGGCAGCTGTGGGGCGTGCTGATCGCCTTCAGCCTGGGCGCGATGCTCAGCGGCATCATCATCCAGGACAGCACGCTGACGCTGGGCCGCCGCTACGGCGTGGCGCTGGCGCTGGAATCGCTGCTGCTGTTCGCCTCGATCCCGCTGTTCAAGCAGCAGCAGATCTGGGGCGCGCTGGTGGCGGCGATGGCCTGCGGCCTGCAGAACGCCATGGCCACCACCTTCAGCGGCGCGGCGATACGCACCACCCATGTCAGCGGCATGTTCACCGACCTCGGCATCGGCCTGGGCCACCTGCTGCGCGGCATGCCGCTGCAGATCCGCCGGCTCACCCTCAGCGGCCTGATCATCACCGGCTTCCTCGCCGGCGGCATCGTCGGCGCCTGGCTGTTCGAGCGCATGCACTACGACGCCCTGCTCGCGCCGGCCGCGCTCACCGGGCTGACCGGCATCGGCTACGTGATCTACCGCCAGTGGACCCTGCTGCGCCGGCATTGATCGCTCCCCATCTTTTTTGTGGGAGGGACTTCAGTCCCGACGGGCTCTACCGGGAAAGCCCCTCGGGACTGAAGTCCCTCCCACAGCCGCCCGGCCGGTGCACAATCCCCCGATGAGCCAGCTCTCCTCCGTCTCCGCCCTGACCATCGCCGGTTCCGACTCCGGCGGCGGTGCCGGCATCCAGGCCGACCTGAAGACCTTCGCCGCGCATCGCGTGCACGGCCTGTCCGCGATCGCCGCGCTGACCGCGCAGCACACCCGCGGCGTCAGCGCGGTGCACGTGCCGCCGCCGGATTTCCTGCGCGCGCAGATCGATGCCTGCTTCGAGGACTTCGACATCCAGGCGGTGAAGCTGGGCATGCTCGCCAACGCCGAGGTGATCCACCTGGTGGCCGACGCGCTCGAACGTCACCGCCCGCCGTTCGTCGTGCTCGATCCGGTGATGATCGCCACCAGCGGCGCCAAATTGCTGGAGGACGCCGCGCTGGACGCCCTGCGCACGCGCCTGCTGCCGCTGGCGACCCTGCTCACCCCGAACGCGCCGGAAGCCGCGCTGCTGCTGGGCCGCACGATCGACGATGCCGAATCGGCGGAGATCGCCGCCACCGCCCTGCTCGACCTCGGCGCCAACGCGGTGCTGCTCAAGGGCGGCCACCTGCACGAGGGCGCACGGGTGATCGACCGCTTCGACGACGGCGTGACCCGCAACGAGTTCATCCACGCCCGCCTGCCGCTGGACGCGCACGGCACCGGCTGCACGCTCGCCTCCGCCGTCGCCGCCCAGCTGTGCCAGGGCCTGTCGCTGCCCGATGCCTGCGAGGCGGCGATCGACTACGTCGCGCGCGCGCTGCAGGCCGGCTACCGTCCCGGCCACGGCGAGGTCGTGGTGCTCGACCACTTCGCGGCGATCCGCGCATGACGATCCAGCACCTCGCCGAGGACGTCGCCGCGCAGGACGGGCATCGCTGGCAGCTGCTCGGCCGCGCACCTGCGCAACCGGTCGCACGGCTGCTGTGGCTGCCGGCGCTCGGCGTGGCCGCACGCAACTACCTGGACTTCGCCGATGCGCTCGCCGCCGCCGGCATCGCCACCCATCTGCACGAATGGCGCGGCAACGGCAGCAGCAGCCTGCGTCCATCGCGCACGCACGACTGGGGATATCGCCAGATCCTGCAGCAGGACCTTCCGGCCAGCCTCGCGCAGCTGCGCTCGCCGGCGGCAGCCCCGCTGCTGATCGGCGGGCACAGCCTGGGCGGGCAGTTGGCCTGCTGCTTCGCCGCCCTGCACCCGGATGCGTTCGCGCGGCTGTGGCTGGTCGCCAGCGGCACGCCCTACTGGCGCAGCTTCCCGCGGCCGCAGCGCTACGCGCTGCCGCTGGCCTACCGTTTCCTGCCCTGGCTGGCGCAACGCCAGGGCGTGCTGCACGGGCAACGCCTGGGCTTCGGCCGCACCGAGGCGCGCGGCCTGATCCGCGACTGGGCGCGCGTCGGCCTCAGCAACCGCTATGCCGCCGCCGGCACCGACCTGGACCTGGAAAGCGCGCTCGCCGGACTGCAGCTCCCGGCCACCGCGGTGGTGTTCGAGCACGATCGCTTCGGCCCGGCCGGCTCGACCCGCGCGCTGCTGGCGAAGCTGCCCGGCGCGCCTTCGCGGCTCATCGCGCTTGCCGACGCCGCACTGGGCACGCGCGCGGACCATTTCGCATGGATCAAGCGGCCGGCGGCCGTGGCCGATGTGCTGGCCGGATCGTTGCGGCAAGCGCCCCTTCACGAAAAGGATTGACGCACACTGCGCACATCCGCATAATTCCGCTCCTGACGACGCGCCCGTAGCTCAGTTGGATAGAGTACCTGGCTACGAACCAGGCGGTCGGGAGTTCGAATCTCTCCGGGCGCACCAATACCGAAAAGACGACCAGTCCGCTGGTCGTCTTTTTTTGTTTCACGATGATTCCAGTACCGCATACAGCAGGTTTGTCAATCACTTAGGCGAGTTCAACATATGCCGGTGCTTTCCGAAACTTGACCCGGCTCCGAAATCTGCCCGCTCGAATGGGCATGGGTTGATCTGGAAAAGCGCCGGGTGGTCTGGCCTGACAGCAAGACCGGCGGCCTTTCTAAGCCCATGAGCGAGGAAGCCTATCGCTTGCTGTCCACTGCGCCGCGCCGGAATGGCTGCCCTTATGTCCTGCCGTCGCCCAATGACCCGGCCAGGCTCTGACCCACGGTGAGCACTATGGCGGCTGGATGCGCGCGCTCAAGGCCGCAGGCGTGCCGCACGTCGGCACGCACGGCATCCGTCACCGGGCTTAGACCACCCTTTCTATGCCCAAATCTGGACTTCCCCCGCATCCACAGACATGTCCAGCCTCACGCCGCCGCCTAGTTTTCGAAGGCTTCGGGGTAGAACCCAAACCGGCGTCATGCTGCATCGACAGGCTCATCTGCTTCTGTGTCATCGCGTACCATCCATATCTCGAGCTAGATGGGCGAACGCCTCATGACGTTTCTGTGTCGCCATCGTGATGATCTGTCATCGCCGATATCTCCGCCCATGTTTCCATTTCGGAAGAGCGCGCCGCGATTTCTTCCCGGACATAGCCCACCGCGTCGGACCCAACAAGGAAATGCAGTGGCGGTTTTTCCGCGGCGGCCATCTTGACGATTACATCACCAAACTTTTCCGGATCGCCCAGCTGACGATGGTTCATACCTTGGTATGCGCCTTCAAACTTACGGCGGACGGGCTCGTAGTCTGCGATATGATCACCCGCCAATCGGACAGAACTGGGATCGAGAAAGTCTGTTCTGAAGAAGCCGGGCGACACGACCGTCACATCAATCCCAAAGGATTCGAGATCCTTGGCGAGATTGACACTGAAACCTTCGACCGCGAATTTCGACGCACCATAGATGGTGCAAAGATCGAACGCCACCTTGCCGCCGATTGAGCTGAGATTGATAATATGGCCCGATCTCTGCGCGCGCATCGTCGGAAGCACGGCACGCGTCATCCTCATCAAGCCGAACACGTTCGTTTCGAATTGGCGTTCGATGTCCGCCTCCGATGTTTCCTCAAAAATTCCAATCTGACCGTAACCGGCATTATTGACGAGGATATCGATGCGCCCAAAGCGTTCCATAGCGGCTTCAACGGCCCGTTGCGGCGCCTCATGGTCAGTGACGTCGAGCGGCAGGAAAAGCGTCCGCTCCGGATCGCCGCCAATTGCCTCGCCCAAACTGTCGGGATTCCGTGATGTGGCAACGACCCTATAGCCTGCTGCCAATGCCGCGCGTGCGACTCCTAAACCTAGTCCTCGAGCTGCGCCCGTTACAAACCACGTCTTGGTCATAGCCATTCCTCATAATCTATTGCGTTTCAAATGCCGGAGTTGCGTGTACTCCCCTTTCGTGGACTTGCGCTCGCGCGTGTTCGCGACTCGCCGGGCAACGTCTCCGGCAGTGGCCTAGCCACTGCTCAAATGAGATCGCGCAGTTCCTTAAAGAACGCCGCGACATTTTCTTCGTGACGCTTGTAGTACGTCCACGGTCAATGTGTTGTTATGTGATCAGCTTGGCCCGCTGCAAGGCAGTGAGATAACAGGATAGACCTCCTGCTTTCAGCGATCGCTTCCCTCGGAAAGTGGTGATTCCGAAGACAGGGCTAACACCATCGGGGTTGGGCTCATCAACAAAACAATACCATCTACGCAGCGACGGCGACGAAGATGACGCCGGAGTGCGCGATCAATACCAGGATGGCTTGGGACCATCTGTGCCGGGCTTGTTGACGCCCAGAGAACCACGCACGTCGCGGGACGGCTCCTGCACCAGTTTCACGATGAGATCGGCGACGCTCTTTCGCGAAACTTCGGTGCCCTTGAACGGCCCCCCCTTTTGCGTAAGTTCGTAGTTCACCTCGTCGCGATCGGTCAGCCAGGCCGGCCGAATGATCGTATAGTCGAGCTTGGATTCCTCGATGACACGGGCCGCTGCGCTGTAGGGTTCCAGGTAGCCTCCGTCGAGCTGCTCATGGTTCCACTTGCCGAAGGCGCCGGGTACCTCGTCGTAGATGCCGAGCGTCGAGATCCAGATGAGGCGCTTAACACCGGCCGCCTCAAGCGCCGCCACGACGGATTTCGCCTGGTCCTCGATGTCGTCGCCCGCCAGATTGGCATAGACGACGTCCTGCCCTTGCGCGACTTCCTGCAGATGCTGCGTGTCAGTGGCATCGCCTTCGATGACATTGACGCGATCGCTCTCCTGTTGCTTCAGTCGGTTTGACCTCCTCAAGTAGAGGGTTAGATCGACTCCTTCTTGCTCAAGGAACTGATGAATTGCGTGCCGCGCGATCTTGCCGGCTGCGCCTAATACAAGAACTTTACTCATGATGATCTCCTTTCTTAAACATCTCCGCTATCGGAGAATTACGTTGAGATGGAATCGGGTGTCGCGATGCCACAGGACATAAGGCTTTGGCGACATCTGATGCTTGTGCCTCAGGATGTATGCGCGCCGAAGCGAGGCACGATGTGGGACCCAAGCTCCTCCACCACTTCGGCTGCCGGGCGACGGCCATATTTCAGGTTGAGGATCACGTGATCGACGCCGATCGCCTCAAGGGCCTCGAGCAGCTTCAGGAGATGATCTCTGCCCAGCTTGAACCCTAAATGGATCGGCGTCGGAGGCGTGGAGGCCTGCGCGTCGAGATCGATGTACAAGGATTGGAGGAATGGCTTGTAGACATTCCCGACTTCTGCACAGACCGCTTTACGCCAGGTCTCGATGATTACTTGCTGCGCCTGTGGGGGGCGCGGATAGTTCATCCAGCCACTACTCTCCCGAGCGATCCACTCGACGGATTGGCGACTGTTTCCCGTTACGAAGAACGGAATCTCGGTCGTGGTGGGCTTCGGGATCAGGTCCGCATTCGCAAGGAGACCGCGCGTCCATTGCAGCGGCTCGAAACTTGTACGCTGCGCTCGCCGGATGATGTCCAGGTTTTCCCGGAAGATCCCGCCCCGTTCGTCGGGGTCCACGCCGAACGCGGGGAACTCGACGGGGCGATCGCCAGTGGCGACACCGAGAAGCAGGCGACCGCCACTCAGTTGATCCACGCTCGCAGCCGCCTTTGCGGTGTGAAGCGGATGGTGCAGAGGGATTGCAATCGAAGCGGTACCAAGCGCAACCTTCGACGTCTGACCGGCGATAAAACCGAGGTAGACCCAAGGATCGAAGATCTGTCCTACGTCGCCGAACGTCGGATCGCGCAACGGCACATCACGAAACCACAGCGTCGAGAATCCAAGTTCTTCTGCGCGCTGCGCCAAGGAAACCTGATTGAGCATGGTCGGCATGTCACCCTGGAATGCCTCGATCGGGAAGAACAAACCCAGACTCAGACGGCCCGCCTTGAAAGTGTATTCGAACCCTCGATGCTGAAAACATGAAGCCGTGCTTGGCTTATACATCGTCAGTTTTCCTCTTTGGATTCTCCGAGTCGCCATTCGTCAGCTCTTGGGCGCTGTTCAATCTCGTTGAATTTCCACGACCAATCGGCCGCGCACCTTTCCGGCGAGAATATCGGCGCCAGCATCGATCACCTTGCTGAGAGGGATCGTGGTTGTGATTTCGGCGAGCGTGGCGCGGTCAATATCCGCTGCGAGCCGAGTCCAGGCCTCCAGGCGGCGCGACTTGGGGCACATCACCGAATCGATGCCGAAAAGTGCGACGCCGCGCAGAATGAAGGGGGCTACGGAAGCCGGAAGGTCCATCCCCTGTGCCAAGCCGCAGGCCGTGACGGCGCCGCCGTACTTCGTCATTGAGAGGACGTTGGCGAGCGTGTGCGAACCGACCGCGTCGACTCCCGCTATCCAGCGTTCCTTTCCCAGCGGGCGTCCTGAACCGGACAACTCGCTGCGGTCAATGATTTCAGCCGCGCCGAGGCCTTTGAGATAGTCGGCTTCGTCCGCGCGTCCGGTCGAGGCGATGACGTGCCAGCCAGCTTTGGCAAGCAGTGCGATTGCCACTGAGCCCACGCCGCCCGCTGCGCCGGTGACAACGACGGGGCCGTTGTCCGGCTTCAGCCCGAACTTCTCCAGCGCCAGGACACTCAGCATGGCTGTAAAACCCGCAGTGCCTATCGCCATGGCTTCGGCAGACGTCATGCCTGCGGGCAGAGGCACCAGCCACCCGCCTTTGACCCTGCTTTTTTGGGAAAAGGCGCCAAAATGGGTTTCACCGATACCCCAGCCAGTGAGAACCACGTGATCTCCAGGGCGGAAATCTGCGTTGCTTGAGGCTTCCACGACACCCGCAAGGTCGATCCCGGGGATCATCGGGAAGCGTCGCACCACGGGCGCCTTACCTGTCAGCGCCAAGCCATCCTTGTAGTTGAGGGTCGAATGCGTCACCCGAACTGTGACGTCACCGTCCATCAAGTCCGTGTCGCTGACGTCTTTAAGGGAGACGGTTTGCTCATCGCCGTTCTTTTCAATCACGATCGCCTTGAACGTGCTCATGTCGCTTCTCCATTTAATTAGACCGATCGTCTATAACTGGATAAAAAAATAGGAACTAAGCTCGGATCATGGCGAAAAAGCCATTTGCAAAGGTTCTGAGCGCATCACCACTACGTTCGAGTTTCGCGCGCAAGACAGCGCCTTCCCAGCCTATCCAAAAGAATGCCGCGAGCTCATTGGTGTCATGGTTTGGGCCAATTTCGCCTTCCACCTGAGCGGCCCGCAGACATTCTGCCGTTCGATGCTGCCAATCGAGGAAGACGTCGCTCAGTTGCTTTCGGAAGGATTCGGGCAACGCACCCATCTCCTGGCCCAGATTTCCAACCAGACAGCCCCGGGAAAATGCTAAGCGCGCCATGGCGTCCTCAGCATCGCGCGTAAACGCCTCAAGGCGTTCCAGATACGTTCGCCCGCTGTCGGCGAAGAATCGTTCGAGCCTACGCGCGAAATACTGCCCATAGCGGTCGATCAGTTCGGCACCGAAGGCCTCCTTGCTGTTGAAATAGTGATAAAACGATCCCTTGGGCACGCCTACTGCTTTCAAGATCTCGTCGATCCCCGTTGCCGAGAAGCCTTTTTCTGTCAACGCTGCCAAGCCTGCCCGCACCAGCGACTCACGGGTTTCATTGAAACCCATGGCGGCTTTCGGGGGACGCCCGCGACGGCGAGGTGCGGTGGCAACGTTCATGGGCTTAAATTAGACCGTTCGTCTATAGAATGCAAGCGAATTCTGGAACGCATGCAGGCTCATGCCAAGCGCTTCGATACCGAGGTGATCTTCGACCACATTCGCACCGCCGGCACTGGAGTGGCTGGTGCTTGCATGACCTAGCATTTGCCCGCGGCGTGCAGGGAAGCCGCGGCCAGCATCTTTGGGGGTTGGCCCGGTTTCGTACAAGCAGTGTCTGGAACGAGTTGACGTGCGGCGTCCGTCCATGGCGACCACCCTCCATCGCGGGGCGGCGCGCACCGCGGCGCTACTGCCCCCCTCCTGAAGCCTGCCTTGGGCCTCTCCAAGCGCTGGTCCAGCGCCCCGACGCTGCAACGCCTGTACCTCGCAGCCGCGGAACGATACGGCAGGGCTGGCATGCCGTCCTCGAACGACGCCGTCCATCCGGGCCCGACGGCTGCCTGCGCTATGAACCCGCATTCAAGAACCGGGGCGCGAATTCGGACGCGGGCGTCGGTTTGCCGAGGAGATACCCCTGTACCTCGGGGCAGTGGTGCCGCTTGAGGAAGTCGAACTGCGCCTCGGTCTCGACACCCTCGGCGATCACGTCCATGCCGAAACTCCGCCCCAGATAGAGCACCGCCTTGACCACCGCTCCGTCCTCGGCATTGACGTGCACGTCACGGATGAAGGACCTATCGATCTTCAGACGCGACACCGGGTAACGCTTGAGCAGGCTCAGCGAGGCGAAGCCGGTGCCATAGTCGTCGAACGCGAGGCCGATACCGAGCCGGCGCAGATCGTGGAGCAGCTTCAGCGTCCACGGATCGTTGCGCAACATGATGTTCTCGACGATTTCGAGCTCGAGCGACTCCGGCGGCAGGCTGAACTCGGCAAGAGACCGCTCCACGACGTCCAGAAGCTGGCGGGAGCGGAACTGGACTTCGAAGAGATTGACGCTCATGCGGAAGGCCGGGACAAAGTTGCGCCATTCGGCCGCCTGCCGACAGGCCGTGCGCAGAATCCAGGTGCCGACCTCGACCGCCGACGGCTTCTGGCCGAGCACCTCGATGAACGACACCGGCGTCAGCAGACCCCGCTGCGGATGCCTCCAGCGAATCAGCGCCTCCGCGCCTGTCAGGCTGCGGTCGGGCACCGAGAACTGGGGCTGGTAGAAAAGCTCGAATTCGTCGTTCTCGAAAGCCTGTTTCAACTCCTGCTCGAAGGCGCGCCGCGCGACGGCGACCTCGCGCAGCGCCGGGGCAAACATCTCGTAGCGGCCCTTGCCCGCCGCCTTGGCGCGGTAGAGCGCGAGGTCGGCGGCCCTGAGCAGCTCGTCGGGTCCATTCCCGTGCTGGGGCGAAAGAGCGACGCCGATACTGACTCCCGCCAGGATGCGCTGGCCGGCGAACTCGTACGGCTGCGAGATCAATGAGACGAGTTGCGCAGCGATGCCGGCCGCGTGGCGTTCATCGTTCCCCGGCAACAGGACGGCGAACTCGTCGCCGCCCAGGCGCGCAACCATGATGGCTTGCGCGCAAAAGCCACTCAGGCGTGCGGCAACGTCGCGCAGGACGGCGTCGCCGGCGGGATGACCCAGCGTATCGTTGATGTCCTTGAAGCCGTCCAGATCGATGAGCAGCACGGCCGCGGGCACTCCGCCTTCGACGGTCGACTTCAGGCGGCTCTGCCATGCGCCGCGGTTCGGGATATCGGTCAACGCATCCAGGGAAGCAAGCCTGAACAAGCGCTCCTCGTTTGCCCGCCGCTCGGTTACGTCCCGAACGATGGCGCCGACGCTGATGGCATCCCCTTCTTCCCAGGTGGAGAGGGAGAACTCCGCCGGAAACTCGCTGCCATCCTTCCGAAGTCCCGACAGCTCGATGGTTCGATCGGCCAGTTCCATCTTCTCGCCCTTGCGCAGCCTCCCGACCTCCGCCGCATAGATTGCCGACAGGCTTTCGGGGACTATGGCCTCGCTGGTGTGGCCGATCATCTCTTCGGCGGTATAGCCGAAAAGCCGCTCGGCCGACCTGTTCCAGAAAGTGACCACTCCTTTCGAGCTGGAGCAGATAATGGCATCAGGAGAGGTTTCGGCAATGTTCTCGAAGCGGCTCTGGCTGATGGTGCGGATGTACTCCAGCCTCCGCGTCTCCATGCGATCCATGACGAGCGCGGCGATGTCGACCAGGTTGCGCCGGTCCTCGTCGGAAAAATCCGCGTGCGCCTTCGTATCGATCAGGCATACCGTGCCTATCTTGTGCCCGTCCGGCGTGACCAGCGGCTTTCCGGCATAGAAGCGGATGAAAGGCGGACCCAGCACGAGGGGATTGGCGGCAAATCGCGGATCCTGGACCGCGTCGAGGATCACAAGAATATCGTCCTGCACGATGGCATAAGAGCAAAACGCCACCTCGCGGCTGGTTTCGCAAACGTCGAAACCGATATGCGCCTTGAAGAACTGCCGATCGCGCTCGACCAGCGATACCAGCACGATCGGGACGTCGAAGAGCCGGGAGGCCAGCCCGGCCAACCGGTCGAAAGCCTGCTCCGGGGGCGTATCGAGAAGGGGATATTCCGCGACGGCCCGGAGGCGAGCCTCTTCGTTTTCGGGTAGCGGATACGGGTGGTTCATGACGATGCT
The DNA here is from genome assembly GCA_003505795.1 of Lysobacteraceae bacterium. Taxonomy (GTDB): domain Bacteria; phylum Pseudomonadota; class Gammaproteobacteria; order Xanthomonadales; family Xanthomonadaceae; genus UBA8801. Next base: position 22,069 of record DNXT01000290.1, read on the forward strand.
CCCTTCATCCCAAGCCGGTGCCACGCCAGCACGCGATGCCATCAGGCTTCGAATATTCATCGCGCGCCCCGCTACTTACAGCGACGGAGGCGAGAAGACCGCGTGAAGCCACGGCGCCCGGCAGGCGGCGCATCGATCGCGAAAGAGATGCCGGCGCGGCCGATGGCGCCGTTTCTCGGAACGCCCCGGCCTCGACCTGAAACCGCCGGGGGTGCTGCCTGCAAGGCACTCCCCTCCGAACCGCGCCAGCCTCGGCAAACCCGGCTGGGTATCGCCGGCTTCAGCGTCCGGAATCGGGTCCCGCAGCGGCGGCAAATTCTCCCCGGGGACGGCGCGGGCGTGTCCGCTGCCTCTGGCCGATCATCCCGTTCCACCATGCAGCGGGCAGACCGGGCAGCCTTGAACTTCCTTGCATCAGGGGGGCGCCGGAGCGGAACGGCATGTTTCCGCGATCCGCTCGCACCAGGTCTCGAAGACGCCGGCGCGACGCAGGCGCGCGCGCCACCAGGCCAGCGCCTCGCCCTCCTCGCCGGCACGCCAGGCCAGGTAGAAGGTTTCGTCGGGCTTGCGCGCGTCGACCTCCAGCCGCACCAGCCGGCCGTCGCGCAGCGCCGCGCGCGCGTACGGCTCGGGCAGGAAGCCGAAGCCGATGCCGGCCAGCTGCATCAGGTACTTGCTGTGCATGTCGGGCACGGTCAGCACCTCGCGGTCGGCGAGCAGCCCCACCGTGCGCGGCAGCAGCCGTCGCGCGGAGTCGGCGACCGCAACCGCCCGATGCCCCGCCAGGTCGCCGCGGCCCACCCGCTTGCTGCCGGCCAGGGCGTGCGTGGAGGCGACCACGAAC
>DNXT01000318.1:0-133 GCA_003505795.1 Lysobacteraceae bacterium
GCTCTTCCGATCTCTCGGCGATGCGCCGAACCTGCTCGCCGCACGCCTGGACGTCACCGACCGCGACCAGATCGCCGCCGCGGTCGCCGCCGCGGACCGGCGTTTCGGCGGCATCGACGTGCTGGTCAACAAC
>DNXT01000318.1:374-7480 GCA_003505795.1 Lysobacteraceae bacterium
TCGACGTGCTGGTCAACAACGCCGGCTACGGCCACCTCGGCCTGTTCGAGGAAACCACCGACGCCGACGCGCGCGCGCAGTTCGACACCAACGTGTTCGGCCTGTTCGAGGTGACCCGGGCGGTGCTGCCGCTGATGCGCGCGCAGCGGCGCGGGCACGTGTTCAACGTGTCCTCGGTCGGCGGCATCGCCGGCTTCGCCTCGGCCACGCTGTACTGCGCCAGCAAGTTCGCGGTGGAGGGCTTCTCCGAGTCGCTGGCCGACGAGGTGGCCGACCTGGGCATCCACGTCACCGTGGTCGGTCCCGGCTTCTTCCGCACCGATTTCCTCGATCCGGCCTCGGTGCGCTTTGCCGACGCCCCGATCGCGGACTACGCCGCGCTGTCCGGCGAGCTGCGCACGTTCTACCAGCAGCGCAACCACCAGCAGGCCGGCGATCCGGCCAAGCTGGCGCAGGCGCTGCTGCAGCTGGCCGACAGCGCCGCGCCGCCGCGGCGCTTCTCCGCCGGCAGCGATTCGCTGGAGATGGTGGAGGCGCGGCTGGAGCGGCTGCGCGGCGAGCTGGACGCCTGGAAGGCGCTTTCGGTCTCCACCGACGGCGACTATCAGGCGCGGCAAGAGGGGCGCGGCACGACGCAGTGATCCATCGTTGCGGTTGTTCCGGGCCCGCCGCCGCAGTGCAATGGACGGCCCCCGCCCATTGCCAGGTACCGCCTTGAGCCAGTTGTTCTCGCCGCTATCGCTCGGCCCGCTGTCCTTGTCCAACCGTATCGTGATCGCGCCGATGTGCCAGTACTCGGCCGAGGATGGCCGCGTCGGCGGCTGGCACCGCCAGCACCTGGGCATGCTGTCCCAGTCCGGCGCCGGCCTGCTGATCCTGGAAGCCACCGCGGTGGAGGCGCGCGGCCGCATCAGCCATGCCGACGTCGGCCTGTACGACGACGCCACCGAGGTCGCCCTGCGCCAGGTCCTCGACGAGGTCCGGCGCTGGTCGCCGATGCCGCTGGGCGTCCAGCTGGCGCATGCCGGCCGCAAGGCGTCCACGCAGCGGCCATGGGACGGCGGTGGCGCGATCGCCCCGGACCAGGCCAACGGCTGGCAGACCGTCGCGCCCTCGGCGCAGCCGTTCAGCGCTGATGCGCCGGTGCCGCAGGCGCTGGATGAGGCCGGGATCGACGCCGTCGTCCAGGCCTTCGCCGATGCCGCGCGCCGCGCCGAGCGCCCGCGCCAGCCGCTGCGCATCGAACGCCGGCCGTCCCTGTGCCTCGGCCGGATCGGCCAGCACGAACGCGAATCCGCCTTCGACGGTCTTGCGGTAGTAGAAGCGGCCGTCGCCGCGCCACTGCGCCGGGAACGCCACGTCGCGGGTCAATCCGCGCCAGGCTTCGCGCAGGCCGAGCGAACGCGCGTAGTCGGCCGGCGTGGGCGTGGCCCGAGCCACCGCGCATGCGCCCAGCAGCGCCAGTACATACCCCACCGCAGCAAGCTTTCTCATCGTTCCTCCAGGCAGAACATTCCCTTGGGAGGGGCTTCGGGTCCCGAGCCTCCAGTGCGACGGCCCCGCCGGGGCTCAAACACCCTCGCATGCAGCAGGATCTCCCCCGGCCCTACTCCCCGTCGTCCTCTTCCAGCGCCAGCTCGTCGCCGCGCAGGCCGCTGCGCGCGCCCCACTGGTAGATGAAGAACGCGATCACCGCCACGCACAGCGTGTCCCAGGGATGCGCGATCGCGCCGATGCCGCCGAACGTGCCCAGGTACGACACCGCCATCACCAGCAGGAAGAACGCGATCAGCCACGCGCTGCTGCGCACCTGCCGCCACAGCCGCGCGCGCCCTTGCGCCGACGGCAGCCGGTACAGCACGTAGCCGGCGAACATCAGCACCTGCAGGCCGAGCAGCCACGACAGCGTGGTCCAGGTCGACCAGTACACGATCAGGGCCGCGACGATGAACGACAGCGGGCCGAGCACCGCCATGCCGCGTACCCGGAACGGACGTTCCAGCTCCGGCGCGCTGCGCCGCAGCGCCGCCACCGTCACCGGCGCCACCGCATAGCTCAGCACCAGCGCCGCCGAGACCACGCCGATCAGGGTCTCCCACGACGGGAACGGCAGCGTCCAGAACACCGACAGCGCGAAGCTGAACCACAGCGCCGGGCGCGGGATGCCCGACCTGGCGTCGACCCGGGTCAGCACCGGCAGGATCCCGCTGCTGCGCGCCCAGCCGTAGGCCACCCGCGGCGTGGCGTTCATGTAGATGTTGCCGGTGCCGCTGGGCGAGACCATCGCGTCGCACACCACCAGCGTCGCCAGCCAGCCCATCCCCAGCACCAGCGCGATGTCGCGGTACGGCAGCGAGAACGCCTTGTCGATGCCGGTCCAGCCGCCGGCCAGCTGGTCGGCCGGGACCGCGCCCAGGAACGACAGCTGCAGCAGCACGTAGATCACCGTGGACAGCGCCACCGACAGGATCAGCGCGATCGGGATCGTGCGCTGCGGCTGCCGCACCTCGCTGGCCACCGACACGATCGGGGTCAGGCCGAGATAGGCGAAGATGATGCCGCCGGCGGAGATCGCCGCTTCCACCCCGGCCGCGCCGGACGGCGCGAAGCCCTGGCTGTGCAGGTTGGCGCCGTTGAAGTGCGCCAGCAGCAGCACGATCACCAGCAGCGGCACCAGGAACTTGAAGATGCTGATGATGTTGTTGGCCAGCGCGAAGGTCTTGACGCTGAAGTAGTTGAGCAGGAAGAACAGCACCAGCAGCGCGAACTGCAGCAGCCAGCCCCACAGGGTGGGATGGGTGCTGCCGGGCTGGCTCAGCGACGGGAACCAGGCCGCGGCGTACTGGCGGCAGGCCTCGACCTCGATCGCGATCAGGCTGGAGAACGCGATCAGGGTGATGAAGCCCATCAGCCAGCCGAGCAGCGTGCCGTGCGAGTACTCCGGGTAGCGCACCACCCCGCCGGCGCGCGGCAGCGCCGCGCCCAGCTCGCAGTACACCAGGCCGAGCAGGAACACCGCGATGCCGCCGATGATCCACGACAGGATCCCGGCCGGGCCGGCGATCGAGGACACGTGGCTGGCGGCGAACAGCCAGCCGGAGCCGAAGATCGACCCCAGCCCGATGAAGGTCAGGTCGGTCAGGCTGAGACGTTTGTGGAACTTGCCTTGTGCTGCCATGGGTTCCCCGCTGGTGAAGAGTGGCCGGCCCGTCCGCCGTCGGCAGAGGGATTGCTGCGCCCTTCTCCCCCCGGGAGAAGGTGCCCCGAAGGGGCGGATGAGGGTACGGGCGAAGCCTCGTGCGACCGGACGACGCCTGGGGCTTCGCCCTGTACCCTCACCCCTCTCCCGATGGGAGAGGGGCTCCATCACTGCCTACTGCCCGCCAGCCTTGGCGTCGGCCCACGGCGACTTGCCGCCGCCGGCGATGAAGCGGTCGATGCGCGCGTCCAGCACCGGCAGCGGCACCGAGCCGGTCTCCAGCACCGCGTCGTGGAACGCACGGATGTCGAACCTGTCGCCCAGCGCGGCCTCGGCCTTCGCGCGCAGCCTGAGGATCTCCAGCTCGCCCAGGTAGTACGACAGCGCCTGCCCGGGCCAGGCGATGTAGCGGTCGACCTCGGTGGTGACCTCGTGCTCGCTCAGCGCGGTGTTGTCGCGCAGGTAGGCGATCGCCTGCTCGCGGCTCCAGCCCTCGTGGTGGATGCCGGTGTCGATCACCAGCCGGCACGCGCGCCACATCTGGTAGGTGAGGTAGCCGAAGCGCTCGTACGGCGTCTCGTACATTCCCATCTCCTGCCCCAGGTACTCCGAGTACAGCGCCCAGCCCTCGCCGTAGGCGGAGATGTAGTTGTAGCGGCGGAAGTCCGGCAGGCCGTCCTGCTCGGCCGCCAGCGGCATCTGCAGCGCGTGGCCCGGCGAAGACTCGTGCAGGGTCAGTGCCGGCAGGTTGTACAGCGGCCGCGACGGCAGGTCGTAGGTGTTGACCAGGTAGATGCCCGGGCCGCCGCGGCCGCCGGTGTAGAACGGCGCCAGGTCGGCCGGCACCGGCTCGATCGCGAAACGCCGGCGCGGCAGCCGGCCGATGTAGTCGCCGACCTTGGCGTCGACCTTCTTGGCGATCCACGCCGCCTGCTTGAGCAGTTCCTCCCCGGTCTTCGGGTAGAACCGCGGGTCGGTGCGCAGGAAGTGCAGGAACGCCGGGAACGTCTGCTGCCCGGCCGGCGCCTGGAAGCCGCTGTCGGCGATGGTCCGGTCCATCTCCTGGCGCAGTCGCGCCACTTCCTTCAGGCCCAGCGCGTGGATCTGCGCCGGGCTCAGGTCCAGCGTGGTGAACTCGCGGATCTGCGCGCGGTAGTAGGCCTGGCCGTCGGGCAGCGCCTCGCCGGCCAGGGTGGTGCGCGCCTTCGGCAGGTATTCCTCGCGCATGAAGGCCAGCAGCCTGGCATAGGCCGGGACCACGCTGCCGGCGATCGCCTCCAGCGCCTGCCGCCGCAGTTGCGCCTGCTGCGCGGCCGGGATCGTCGCCGGCATCTGCCTGAACGGGGTGTAGAACAGGTTGGCCTCGCCCTCGGCCCCGACCACGTCGGCGATCGACCGGTCGCGGCCTTCGAGCGTGACCCGCGGCTGGCTGAAGCCGCGCGCCAGGCCGGCACGCATGTTGGCGGTCTGTTCGTCGAAGTAGCGCGGGATGTCGGCCAGCTGGCCCAGGTAGCGCGCATAGTCGTCGGCGTTGCGCAGGGTCCGGCGCGCGGTGAAGCCGAGGTTGCTCCAGAACGCGGTGTCGCTGTTGAACGGCATCTCCCAGGCGCGGTAGCGCTGCTGGTCGAGGAACACCTCGATCTGCTGGCGGTAGACCTGGTAGTTGACCTGGTCGACCTCGCCCAGCGCGGCCGGGTCGATCGCCTCCAGCTCCCGCATCACCTGCGTCCAATATGCGGTGCGGGCCTGCTGCGCGGCCACGTCGACCCTGGGCAGGTGGCTGGCCGGCTTGCCCTCGCCATCCTCGTCGTCGGCACCGGCGTTCTGTTCCTGGCGCCAGTTCCATTCGCGCGTGTACAGCGCCTTGAAACGGGCGGCGGCATCGCCGGCCGGGACCGCGGCGGCGGTCGCGGTGGCGGCCAGCGCGTCCGGGACGAACCCGGCCAGGGCCGGGCTGCCCACGGCCAGCCACAGGGCGAGCTGCAGTGCGGTGCGTGCGGTCATGCGGTCTCCTTCGGCTTGCTGTCGCCGGCCGGTGCCGGCGCGGCGGACTTGCTGCGCTGGATCCACGCGTCGATGCGCGCTTCCAGCAGATCCAGCGGCATCGCGCCGCCCTCCAGCACCGCGTCGTGGAACGCGCGGATGTCGAAGCGGTCGCCGAGCTCCCGCTCGGCCCTGGCGCGCAGCGACAGGATCTCCAGCTGGCCGATCTTGTAGCCCAGCGCCTGGCCCGGCCAGACGATGTAGCGGTCGGTCTCGGCTTGGATGCTGGGCTCGTCGTCGGACCGATGGGCGTGGAAGAAATCCACCATCTGCTGCCGGGTCCAGCGCTTGTGGTGTACGCCGGTGTCCAGCACCAGGCGGTTGGCGCGCAGCAGCTCGCCGCACAGCCGGCCGTAGTCGCTGTACGGATCCTTGAAGAAGCCGACCTCCTTGCCGAGGCGCTCGGCGTACAGCGCCCAGCCCTCGATGAAGGCGTTGTAGCCGGCCTGCTGGCGGAACGCCGGCAGCGGCAGCGTCTGCGCCAGCGAGATCTGCAGGTGATGGCCGGGCACGCCTTCGTGGTAGGCGGTGGTCTCGATGTTGATCAGGGTGCGCTCGGTGGCGTCGTTGGCGTTGACCATCACGATCGCCGGCTTGCTGCCTTCCGGGTTGCTCTGCCAGTACTCCGCGCCCGGCGCCTCGCGCCGGAACGCCGGCATTCCGCGCACTTCCAGCGGGGTCTTGGGCAGGTGGCCGAACAGCCTGGGCAGCTCCGGCTGCATCCCGGCGATGTAGCCGCGGTAGAGATCGAGGATCTGCTCGCTGCTGCTGGCGAAGTGCCTGCGGTCGGCGTCCACCGCCTTGCGGAAGCTGGCCAGGTCGGGATAGCCCTGTGCCCTGGCGATCGCGGTCATCTCCGCCTCGATGCGCTCGACCTCGCGCAGCCCGATCTGGTGGATCTGCTCGGCGCTCTTGTCGCTGGTGGTCTGGGTGTGGATCGCGAACGCATAGCGCCGGTCGCCGTCGGGCAGCGACCAGATGCCCTCGTGCTCGCGGCCCTGGGCGGCGTACTCGTCCTGCACGAACGCGGCCAGCTTCGCGTAGGCCGGTCGCACCTGCTGGTCGATCGCGGCGATCACCTGCCTGCGCAGCGCCTCGCGCCGGGCGGCGTCGGGCACGGCCGCGTCGAGCTTCTTCAGCGGCGAGGCGAACGGGCTGTCGGCGCCGGCCGCGGCGGCGATCTTGCGGATCTGCGCGGGCAGCTTCTCCAGCAGGTAGCGCGGCTGGACCAGGCCGTCCTTGGCACCCTGGCGTGAGACCTCGGTCACCTGGTCGAGCAGCGCCGGCACCGCCTGCAGGCGCTTGATCCAGTCCTGGTAGTCCTTGGCGTCCTCGAACGGGAACGCGTCGCCGTAGCCGGCCAGCGCCAGCTGGATGCCGCCGACCGGCTCCAGCGGCATCTCGTGGTTCTTGAGGTCGATGGATTCGAGCGCGTCCTGCAACTGGCGCAGCATCATCTGCAGGCTCAGCCGGCGCTGCTCGTCGAGCCGGGACGCATCCACCGCCCCGAAGCGCTGCAGGAAATCGGCGGTGGCCCGGCGCTCGGCCTCGACCGCGGCCAGCGAGTGGTCGCTCCAGCGGTCGTTGTAGCGCCTGTCGCCGATGATGCTGGCGAACTCCGGGCTGTGCTCGAGCTGGTACTGCCACTGCTGGACGAGCAGCGTGTCGAAGGCCTGGGCGGCCTGCGCGGGCGAAGCGCCGGCGGCGGCCGGATCCGTCGTCGCAGCAGCCGGCGGCTGCGGGGAACCGCAGGCCGACAGCAGCGCCGCGGCCAGCAACGATAGGGCGAAAGATCGGGTCAACGGCATGCGCTCGCTCCGGGGATTGTCTGGTTTGTCGCGGGGGCTGCCCTCATCCGGCGCTG
>DNXT01000317.1 GCA_003505795.1 Lysobacteraceae bacterium
GCGGTGGCGGTGGCGGTGGCCGTGGCGGTGGCCGTGGCCGTGGCCGTGGCCGTGGCCCCCGATTTTGCCGTTGCCCTTGGCTTTTTCCTCCCCGTCCGCAGCGGTGGAGGCGGCGGGGAAAAACCACGAAGGGGCGACGCGCATGGATGCGCGTCGTTCGCGGCAGGGCAGGATGCCCCTTCCGCGAATCCCCGCCGACTCCACGCACCCGCAGCGCCGCAGGCGCGGAGGGCGCGAGGAACGGGCGTGCTTGATCAGCCTTCGGAGGGGGCGAAAGTTTTTGCTGTCGAAATACCTGCAAGAGGAAAGCAGCTCCGACAGTCGGCCGGCAAAGCCTGTCGGGACTAAAGTCCCTCCCACAGAACACCTGCTCGCTGGCAAGGAATCCCGGCACAGCCGATCGCGGCTGAAGTCGCTCCTACAGAAAGCACCGCCTTCACCGGTGGTATCGCCCCGCGCGGCGGCGTGTCATGCACGGTGGCTTGCCGATTCCATCGCGGCGCGGACCGACGTCCCTCCCACAGGATTGCGCCTCTTCAGAAGGCATCCCCGGGAAAGCCCCATCGCGACTGAAGTCGCTCCTGCACACGACAAAGAGCCAAGAGCCCGGGCGGCGAGTGCTGCAGCGGGACCGGAATCGTACCGATAGGCCGGACTAGCGGTCGCCCGCGTCCTCCCGCTTCATCGCGTGGCCGCCGAACTGGTTGCGCATCGCCGACAGCAGCTTGTCGGTCATCGAGTCCTTGTCGCGCGAACGCAGCCGCTCCAGCAGCGACAGGGTGATCACCGGCGCGGATACGTTGAGGTCGATCGCCTCGGCCACGGTCCAGCGCCCCTCGCCGGAATCCTCCACGTACGGCGCGATCCCGCTCATGGTCGGATTGCGCTTGAGCGCGTCGGCGGTGAGGTCCAGCAGCCAGGAGCGCACCACGCTGCCCTCGCGCCAGATCTCGGCCACCTGGTGCAGGTCCAGCCCGAGTTCCTGCTTGTGCTGCATCAGCGAGAAGCCTTCCGCATAGGCCTGCATCATCCCGTACTCGATGCCGTTGTGGACCATCTTGGTGAAGTGGCCGGCGCCGCTCGGCCCGACCCGGCCCCAGCCCGCCTCCGGGCCCGGCGCCAGCGTCTTCAGCACCGGCTCCAGCGCCGCCACCGCCGCTTCGTCGCCGCCGACCATCAGGCTGTAGCCTTCCTGCAGTCCCCACACCCCGCCGCTGGTGCCGCAGTCGACGTAGGCGATGCCGTCGGCGGCCAGCGACTGCGCACGGCGCTGCGAATCCTTGTAGTAGGAATTGCCGCCGTCGATCACCACGTCGCCGGCACCGAGCAGCGACCGCAGCTGGCCGAGGGTGTCGTCGACGATCTTGCCGGCCGGCACCATCAGCCATACGACCTTCGGCGACGGCAGCGCGCCGACCAGGGCCGCCAGCGTCTGCGCGGGCACGATGCCCTTGGCGCGCGCCGACTCGCGCGCGGCCTCGCCCGGATCGTAGCCGGTCACGCGATGCCCGCCGCGTACCAGCCGCTCGGCCATGTTCGCGCCCATCCGTCCCAGCCCCACCATGCCCAGTTCCATAACCGCTCCTCGGAAAGTTGTCGCATAAAAGAGTGACACGAAGCCGCGCCGCCGGCATGGCCGGTTATTCAATGGACCGTTCCGCGGCCCCGCTTGCGCGCACGCCTGCGGCGGCGGCGCAATCCTGCAACTGGCGGTCGATCCAGCGCCAGTACAGCGTGGTGTGCAGGTTGTGCAGCGCCAGGTCGATCGAGTAGGGCGTGCGCGGATTGCGGTCGAGCAGGCGCGCGACGTGGTATCCGACCGGCTTCACGCCCTTTGGATGCACGTAGACCATGAAGCCGCGGTAGAACGGATCGGCCAGCAGCGCATCGATCTGCGCGAGCACCGCCTGCTGTTCCGGCGGCAGCTGCGCGCGCAGTCGCGCATCGCGTTCGTACAGCAGGCGCTCGAAGCGCCGGTACGCATATCCGGGCATCTGCTGGGACAGCTCCCATATCCGGCGGTTCACCCCGTCGTAGTACGCGAGCCCGCCGTGTTCGGCCAGCGCCGCGGCGGCTTCGGCGCTGACCTCGGTCACCACGAAGTTCTCGGCCTGGTTATGCAGGTCGTCGAGCTGGGTCTTGTCGAAGACGTGCTCGATGAAGCCCGGCACCCCGACGAAGGCCTGGCGGCCGAGCCGCGCGGTCTGGCGCGCCTTGCCGTCGGCGAGGAATTGGCCGGCATGCGCGCCGAGCAGGATGCTGTCGGTGCGGTGCAGGGTCAGGAACGTGCCGATCGACAGCTCGGCGGGCGCGAACTCGCGGTCGAACGCAGCGTCGCCGTACAGCTCGCGCTGCGTGGCGAGCTGCGCCACCTGCCGGCCGACGCCGCATTCGGAGCGCACGTGGCCGCGGTAGAACGCATCGATCGCATGCGCATTGCCGTGCGCCGGTCGGTAGCCGCGCCCCAGGCTGCGGAAACCGTGCCAGCCCTGTGCGTTGGCGCCGCGCGCGCCGAACCCGATCCAGCCCAGTTGCACCGCGGAGAAGCGGTAGCCGTCGTTGGCCTGCAGGCGTCCGGTCGCACGCCGCGTCGCCTCGCCCAGCTCGAAGGCATAGGCGCACAGGTTGGCCGGATCGGCCAGCGCACGATGCATCGCCTCGGCATGCTGCGCCGGCGTCGCCGCGTCCGGCAGGTGGATCCTGAGGTCACCGTGCGCCTGCGCCTCCTGCAGCGATGCGCGTTCGCACGGGCGGCCGCCGTCGATCCGCACCTGCTCGACGGCGCCGGCCTCGATCCGCCAGCCGAGCCGGCGCAGCAGGCGTTCCAGGCACGCTGCGTCGGCCGCCTCGGCGATCGGCGAGATCCGCGCACCGGCTTCGGCCGGCATCGCCGAGGCCAGCGGCACGGCCAGCATCGACGCGACGGCCGCGATCGTCCGCAGCAGGCCCATGACCATGACAGAAGCCGGGCGTGGCCCGGCACGAGACCGGCCGCGGGGCCGGCACGGATCACGCTTCATCGTCGGACGCCCGCATCCGCACGGCCAGCCGATGAGATCGGGACGGTCGCCGCCGACCGCGTCCGGCAAGAGAAAGGCTGTGTTCGCATCGGACAGTGACCTGCGCGAAGGAAGTCAGTCCACGCCGCAGCGGAATCGATCGACCCATGAGCATGGCATGCCACCGCGTGCGCGAATGCGAGCGGCGAAGGCGATCGCTGTTGTGGAAGGGACTTCGGTCCCGACAGGCTTTCCCTGGAAGGCCCGTCGGGACCGAAGTCCCTCCCACAGGAGCAGGCGATGGCG
>DNXT01000246.1 GCA_003505795.1 Lysobacteraceae bacterium
GGCCGCCGCGCCGGCACACACGCATAACGTGGTCGCGCTGCACGGCGTCGGCGGCGACGAGGCCGCCGGCACCGCCAACCTGCCCGACGACGGCATCGACCTGCGCGGGCACATGGCCAACATCGAGCTGGCGCTGATCAACGAGGCGCTGGAGCGCACCCAGGGCGTGGTCGCCCATGCCGCCCAACTGCTGGGCCTGCGCCGCACCACCCTGGTCGAGAAACTGCGCAAGTACGGCATCGACCGCGAGCAGACCGAACTGGCGAGCTGACGCCCGCTCCCGCCGCCTTCGCCAAACGAATCCAGCGGACCTGCAGGCCCGGCCAGGCCTGCGTGGGCGTCGTTCGCCGACGGCGACCATACGACAAGTCCCGGATGCGGCTCCGAGAGTTGCCGTTGGCACGGAGCTTGCCTATAACCCCCATGACCCTGTTGGGAACCCCCTGACTGGCGGAAGTTCCACGCGCATCCATCAAAGAGCCGCCATGCCAGTTCCCGTTACCCGCCCGTTGCTGCCGCCACTGGAAGAATTCCTGCCCTACCTGGAAGAGATCTGGGCGAGCGGCATCCTCACCAACGGCGGGCAGATGCACCAGGCGCTGGAGGCCGGGCTGCGGCGCCATCTGGGCGTGGAGCATCTCGCGCTGGTGAGCAGCGGAACGCTTGCGCTGGTCACTGCCCTGCAGGCGCTGCGCATCACCGGCGAAGTCATCACCACGCCCTACTCCTTCGTGGCGACCGCGCACTCGTTGCTGTGGAGCGGCATACGTCCGGTATTCGTCGACATCGATCCGGCGACGCTGAACCTGGACCCGGCCAAGATCGAGGCGGCGATCACACCGCAGACCACCGCGATCATGCCGGTGCATTGCTATGGCAACGCCTGCGATACCGGGGCGATCCAGCGGATCGCCGATACCTACAACCTGCGCGTGGTCTACGACGCCGCGCACGCGTTCGGCGTGCGCGACGAGGGCGGTTCGATCCTGCGCCACGGCGATCTGAGCGTCTTGAGCTTTCACGCCACCAAGGTGTTCAATACCTTCGAAGGCGGCGCCATCGTCTGCCCCGACCAGACCACCTATCGCCGCATCGGCTACCTGAAGAACTTCGGCATCGTCGACGAGACCACGGTGGTCGCGCCCGGCATCAACGGGAAGATGAATGAAGTCAGCGCCGCGTTCGGACTGCTGCAACTCGAACACATCGACGCCGCGCTCGATCAGCGGCGCCGGATCGACCGGCTCTACCGGCAGCGGCTGGGCGACGTCGCCGGTATTCGCTGCCTTCCCCCTGGACCGCAGGCGGTGACCAACCACGCCTACTTCCCGATCCTGGTGGACGCGGGATATCCGCTGTCGCGCGATGCGCTCTATCAGCGCCTTCGCGACCGCGACGTCATCGCCCGGCGCTACTTCTACCCGTTGATCAGCGACCTGCCGATGTACCGCGGGCTGCCCTCGGCAGCGCCGGACAACCTGCCGGTCGCGCGCGATATCGCCACGAAGATCCTCTGCCTGCCGATCTATCCCGGCCTGGACCACGCAGAGGTGGAGGCGATCGCGCAACTGATCGCCAGCGTCCGCTAGCACGCCCCAGACCCGACCGTCCATTACCCCATCGCCCCGGAACCGAAACACATGAGCCAAGAGAAATTCATCGACGACTTCCTCTCCGCCACGGATTTCCAGAATCCCGTGGAAATCTCCATGGATACCGCGCTGGCCGACCTGCCCGAGTGGGATTCGCTGGCCGCGCTCGGCGTGATCGTCATGTTCGACATGGAATACGGCAAGACCATCACCGGCGACGACCTGAAGGCCATCGCCACCGTCGGCGAACTCTACGCACTGGCCGGCCAATAGCCATGCCGACCTCGACCCTGCGCAACGTGCGCTTCGCCGGAATGGCGGCCTGTGTTCCCAAGCGCGTCGTTTCCAACCTGACCGATTGCCGGCCCGAGATCCGTGACGAACGCGCCCGCCTGGTTCGCAATATCGGGATCGAGACGCGGCGCATGGCGCAGGAGTGGCAGTGCTTCTCCGACCTGGCGTTCGATGCCGCCAACGTGCTGCTGGACCGGCTGCAATGGAAGCGGGAAGAGGTCGACGCCCTGATCGTGGTGACCCAGTCGCCCGACTACCCCATCCCGGCCACCGCGATCATCATGCAGGACCGACTCGGGCTTTCCCACGCGACGGTGGCATTCGACGTCAACCTGGGTTGCTCGGCGTATCCGTTCGCAATCAACCTGTTGGGATCGATGATCTCGGCAGGCGGCGTGAAGAAAGGACTTCTGCTGGTGGGCGACTGCAGTGCCAACCTGGAGGATCCCATATTCTCCGATGCCGGTTCCGCCACGGCCCTCGAGTTCGATGCAGATGCGGCTCCCATGCATTTCGACCTCAACAGCGACGGCAGCGGCTACAAGGCCATCATCCTGCCGGTAGGGGGACAACGCGAGCCGATCGGAATCCAGCACCTGGTCCCGTACCGCGAGCACGAGCACGACCGTTGGCGCAAGGGCACCGACCTCCAGCTCGATGGCCCTGCCGTCCTGAGTTTCTCCACCCAACGCGTTCCGCCGGCAGTCGAGAAGCTGATCGATTACGCGGGTGTGAGCAAGGACGAGATCGACTACTTCGTGTTCCACCAGGCCAATCGGATGATCAACGAGACCATTCGCAAGAAGCTCGGCTTGCCGGTGGAGAAAGTGCCCTCGACTCTGCTCGACTTCGGCAACACCAGCGGCGCCTCGTTGCCGGTGACCATGGCCGCCCGAATCGGCCAGAGCCTGGAGGCGGCTGGCAAGCGCGTGCTGCTGTGCGGGTTCGGGATCGGCCTTTCCTGGGGTACCTGCCTGCTGGAAATCGAGGGCGCCGTGTTCCCCGGCCTCGTCGAATCCTGACCCATCGGCTTCATCGGTACCGCGCTCGGCCCTACGGAAGAACTGACGTGAACAACGACCTCCATTTCAATCCCTTCAGCCTGGCTGGCAAGCGCGTCCTGGTAACCGGCGCCAGCTCCGGGCTGGGGCGCGCGATCGCCCTGGGCTGTGCGGCGATGGGGGGAGAGCTCGTCGTCACCGGCAGGGACGCGCAGCGGCTGGCGACGGTTCTCGGCGATCTGCAGGCGGTTTCCGATCTGCCGCACCAGGCCTTCCAGGCCGATCTGCGCGAGACCGAGGGGCGGGACGGGCTGGTGGCGTCGCTGAGGTCGCCGATCGATGGCCTGGTGCACAGCGCGGGGATCTCCCGCCTCTGCCCCACGCGGCTGATGAGCGAATCCCACCTGCAGGAGATACAGGCGATCAATCTCCAGGCGCCGGTCCTTTTGACCCAGGCGCTGCTCAAGCGCAACCTGGTCGCCAACGGCGGATCGATCGTTTTCATCGCCTCGATCGCGGCCCACATCGGCGTGGCCGGTGTCGGCGCCTACTCCGCGTCCAAGGCCGCACTGATTGCGTTCTCGCGCTGTCTCGCAATGGAAGTGGTGAAGCGGCAGATCCGGGTCAACTGCCTGTCGCCGGCGCTCGTGGAAACCCCTCTGCTCGAGGCCACCGCACAGGTGGTGGGCTCCATGGAAGCCGAGCGCGGCAACTATCCACTCGGCTTCGGGAAGCCGGAGGACGTTGCCAATGCCGCCATATTCATGCTGTCCGGGGCCAGCCGCTGGATCACCGGCACCAGCCTGGTGATGGATGGCGGACTGACCATCAGCTGAGCTGGACCAGCACATGAAACGCATCGTCATTCTTGGCGCAGGAGGATTGGGACGGCAGGTCCTGGCCCAGCTCCAGATCGATTTCGCCCATGGCATCGACTGGGTCATCGCCGGCTTCCTGGACGAGCGGGGACCGGAGGTCGTGCCCCCCGCCCTCTTCTATCCATGGCTGGGCCTGCCGGGCGACTTCGTGCCGGCGCCGGACCATCTGTTCGTGGCGGCGATCGGCGACCCTGCCATGCGCGAACGCCAGATCGCCCCGCTATTGGAGAAAGGCGCTGAATTCACCTCGGTGCGCACGCGATGCATGCTGGGATCGCGCACCGTGCATGGCCCGACCTTCTTCGGGTACGACGTCAGCTGCGGCGTCGATTGCCGCATCGGCTCCTACGGGTTCATCGACCAGGACAGCCTGCTGGGCCATGACGTGGAGATCGGCGACTACGTGCACATCGCGCCTCGTTGCGTGCTCGCCGGCCAGGTCAAGGTGGGGCGCGGCGCGGTCATCAACTCCGGGGCGCTGATCGCTCGCGGCATCACCATCGGCGACGGCGCCGTGGTCGGCATGGGCGCGGTGGTGTTCCATGATGTCGGGGCCGGCCAGACCGTCGTCGGCAACCCGGCAAGAGTCATATTCAACAAGCCCGCCACGCAGGCATGATCCGCTGCGAGCACGGGACCCGCCTCTCGGCAGATCGGCTGGCGGCGCGAGGTTCCCGCAGGCAATCGGAGGCGACGACATGCCAGCGCGGCGTCCGAGGTGCGTGCCGCAGGACCTCGCCGGTCGCGGAGTCGCCGATCCGCCCGTCGGGCGAGTCCGTTGCCCGTCAATCGCCAGGCCCGCGGCACGGATCCTGCATCGCCCAACCGCCCACCCAGCTGAACGCCGGTGCCTGAACCCATCGGACAAGGAAAGATGACGTTGAGAATTGTCGTGCTGCCAGACCTGCTGCGGGAAACACGTGCCTTCCCGGAGGGATTCTTCGACCTCGTTCGAGAACCCATCCTGCAGGGATGCGGGGTGGATATCGGCGTGGCTCCCGGTACGCGGGGCCGGCGCAGGCCCTCAACGGCGCTGGATATCGACAAGTTCCGCGACCTGGCCGTCGCCGGCGGCAACGACTGGATCAGCACGTACTACGCGCTCCCCGAGTCAGCGCGCGGCTATCTGCTGGAGCACCTGTCCGGGTGCGACCTGCTGCTGTCCTTCGAGATGCCTCCCTGGTTGGCCGACGTCTGCCTGCAGGCGGGCATTCCCTTCCTGGACATGCGCGCATCGCCGCTGCGGTTCGGCCGCGACCTCTACATCGCCCTTCGCTGCAGCGATCCCGCTATCCTCGGCCGCATCGCGGCCCATGCCGTTCCGGAAGAGGAAATCCGCCTGGAGGCCTCGCTGCTCGCGGCAAATGTCCGCATGCACCAACGCCGCCTGGAGGACGAGCGGAACCATCGGTTCACCGACCTGGACAACGGCTTGTTGTTCGTCGGCCAGGCTCCGTTCGACGCGTCGCTGCTCCACCCCGATGGCCGATCGCTTCGCTGCAGCGATTACGCCGAGCGCCTGCGTCAGCTCTACGAGAACCGGCGCCTGCTGTACAAGCCCCATCCTTTCGCGCTGGATTTCGCCGCCGAGGAGCGCGCGCAGCTGGAGCGCATTACCGGCCAGAAGGCAACGCAGTGTCTCCAGAACGCCTATCAGGTGCTGAGCTCGCATGAGAACGTGGAGCTCGTGGGCATCTCGTCCGGCCTGCTCCAGGAGGCGCGCTGGTTCGACAAGGACACGCACACCCTCTTCCAGCCCTATGTTCCGTTGGCGGCGGCCGATGGCCCGGCAGGATCGGCCTATCGGCAGATCCACTTCCAGACGTTCGTCGCGCCGTCGTTCTGGCATCAGTTGCTCACACCCGAGCGGCCTGCACCGCGACTGCCATCGCTGCCGTCGCTGTCGCGCCATCATGCGCGCGAGACGCTCGACCAGTGGTGGGACTATTCCAAGGTCATCACCTGGGAACGCACCCTGCCCTACGAAGCCTTTGTCCGCAACGGCGGGGCGACGTTGAGGCAGCGCATGGACTGCATCGAGCAGGCCGCCAGCCAGCCTGGAGCGCATACGCCGCCACCCGCGCCGAACACCGCGGCACCGGACGAGGCGGAGTGGCAACGCTGCCTGCAGACGCTGCAGGCACGGATCGCGTCGGAGCCGCAGGAGTTCGGACGCGGGCAGCTCTATCAGGGGCACGAGGCATGGGGCGTGCCCGGCCAAAGACCCACGCTGGCCCGCCTTGGCCAATATGGGATCGAAAGCTGGCTACCCAGCGGCGCACGCGTGCTCGACATCGGCTGCAATATCGGCATGTTCGGGCTGACCTTGTCGCCGGCTATCGCCTCTTACCAGGGCTTCGACCACAATCCGTCATTGATCGAGATCGCCCGCCTGATGGCGAAGGTACGCAAGATCGACAACTGCCGGTTCGATTGCATGGAATTCTCCGAATTCGCCACGCACCGACAGGAACAGGCATTCGACGTGATCCTGTCCTTTGCGGTTCACGTGTGGATCGGCCTGCCGATCGCCGAGTACGCGGCGTTGCTGCACGGCTTGCTTGCGCCTGGCGGACGACTGGTGCTGGAAAGCAACAACCTCGCGAGCAACGACAAGGAGTTCTTCGCGAACATCCGCCATTTCACCGACGCGGGCCTGCAGATCACCGCGCGGGGACTGCTGAGGGACGACGGCATCATCGAGCGCGGCTTTTACGTATTGCAGCGGCCTGTGGCGCAGGCACATCGATGAACGGAAGCGGGATGGGACCGGCTTCCGCCGCGCAAGGCCATGTGGCGGCCGCGATGCTCATGCTCAAGATGGGCAAGGTCGTGCCCGCGCAACAACGGCTGCGCCAGGCCGTCGCGTCGGAGCCGGACAATGCGCAATGGCATCTGGAACTTGCCCGGGTACTGCGCCCGGACTCGGCCGAACAGGCGCTCGCCAGCTATGCGGCCGCCGAACGCCTCGGCCTGCGCAATGCCGCGCTGGAGGCGGCCGCACTGGAAAAGGCCGATACCCTGGACCATGTGGCGCCGGAGACGCTGTGGTCGCCGGAGCGCCTGGACATCGGCGCCAAGCTGCATTTCGCCCGGCTTTATCTGGGGCTGCCCCTGCCTGCGGACGTGGATGCCGGCGACCTCTACCGCCGCCACATCCTGAAGCGTACCGCGGCGAGGGAACCGGATGCGAGCGGCAAGTCCAGCATTGGCGACTACGAGACGTCGTTCGCGGTCCTGATCGAATCCATTCGCGACCATGGCTTTCATGAGTACGCCGCCGTCCCGGTCGACGGCGCAGGCCGCATCCTCAACGGAGCCCATCGCGTCGCGGCCGCGATCGCACTGGGCCTGAAGTCGATTCCGGTGGTGCGACTGCCCGCGCCCTGGAAAGCCCTGGATTGGGGGATGGGCTGGTTCCTTGGCCAGGGTTTCACGCCGGAACAAATCAACCTGCTGCTGCACGGCTGGGCGATGGCGCATCCCCGTACCGCACGGATCCTGTTGATCGAACATGCGCACGACGCCGTGCCTGCAGGCCTGATGGAAGACGTGCGCACGCACTTTCCCGTGGTGGCATGGCGCGCCCTGCACCCGATGGCGCCGCCGCAGCACGCCGACAGCGGATTCCTGCCCGATCCTGCACATCCTGGCGCACTGCGCTATGTGCTGGTGGAGGCCGACGAGACCGCGCTGCATTCGTTCTGCGAACGGCACGATGCGGGCCGGGACGGAAGACTGCGCTGCCGCGCGTTGCCTGCAGAGGACAACGGCAAATGGTTCGGCCTGCTGTTCGATGAGCGCCGGCTCGAAGCACTGCATGCAGGCCGGATCGACGCACATGCACGTCCCCAGTGGCTGCGCTACGCCGGTCAGGCCACGCAGACGGCGGTCGACGTTCCCGAGGCGGGGACCGGCTTCGTCAAGTGGCGCAACCTGACCTTGCTGGACGATGTGCATACCGTCATCGACGTCGGCGTCGCCTATGGCACGCCCGATCTCTATCGCGCGCTCAAGCCCAGGCACGTCGTGCTCATCGAGCCGGTGCCGTTGTTCGAGGCACCTGTGGAAGCCTTGCGGCAACAGTTCCCGAGCAGCCAATACCTGCCGATCGGCCTGTCGAGCAAGAACGAGGATGCGGTGATCAATTACCGCGAGGACGCCCCCATCCTCACCTCGCTCCTGAAAAGCAGTCCACTGCGCGACACCGGCAGCGAAAGGATCGTCAACATACCGGTCCAACTGCGCCGACTCGACACGGTGTTCGACGACATCCAGTGCACCGACCGCCCCATCTTGCTGAAGATGGACACCGAGGGCTACGAGCTGGAGATATTGCGCGGCGCCGTCCGCTGCCTGCCCAGGATCAAGTACGTCATGCTCGAGCTGTCGGTGATCACCAGGTTCGAGGGATCCTACAGCTGCAGCGAGCTGGTCGCCTTCCTGCAACAGCAAGGATTCGTACTGCACACCTGCCTGTCGGCAAGCGTCGATGCGCAGGGATATTGCCGCGTGGTCGATGCCGTCTTCCGCAATTGCCGCTTCGATACGCAGGCGGCCGATTGATGCCTCCGCCCCAACGCTTCCGCGAACTGTTCTGACCCATGGATTCGAAAGCACTCGTCAGCGTCGTCATGCCCGCCTACAAGGCCCGCTACATCGAGCGTGCGCTCGACAGCGTGCTCGCGCAGACCTATCCGTCGCTGGAGCTGGTCGTCTGCGACGACAGTTCCGGCGCGCTGATCGAGGACATCGTCGCGCAGAAGCAGGCCGACGCGCCGTTCCCGGTCCGCTATTGCCGCAACCAGACCCGGCTCGGCGAACTCGGCAGCACCGCCAGGGGGATCAGGCTCGCCGCAGGCAAGTACGTCAAGTTCCTGCATGACGACGACGAGTTGCAGCCCGATTGCGTGGCGGCGCTGGTCGCCGCGATGGAGGCCGACCCGGGCGCTGCGCTGGCATCTTCGCGACGGATCCGCATCGACGAGGACAGCCAGCCGCTGCCCGACATCCTTGCCACCTGCGTCCCGTTCGCCGAGGACTCGCTGGTCGATGGGCGCGAGCTGGTGTCCTTCCTCGGCGACCACACCGTCAACTTCATCGGCGAGCCGAGCTGCGTGCTGTGCCGGCGCGAACACCTGCTCGAGATCGCCGACCAGCTGATGTCGCTCAACGGCAAGCCGATCCACTGGGTCGGCGACCTGGCGATGTACGCCAAGCTCCTGCAGCGCGGCAACCTGGTCTTCCTGACCCGCCCGCTGACCCGTTTCCGGGTTTCGCAGGACCAGTTCAGCCAGGCCGGTCGCGACAAGCCCGGCATCGGCGAGCAGGGACACGCCGACTTCCGCCAGGCCATCCGCGACCTGGGCTGGTATCGCGATGGCGGCGACAACCGGCTGGTGCGCGTCGCCGCGATCACCCCGCTGAAAGCGCGCGTGTTCCGCCCGCAGAACCTGCTCGCCGCACTGGTGCAGGCCGCCGGCATGGGCGGCATTCCGCCGGTCGTATGGCTGGGCGCCCGCCGTCCGGATCCGACCCAGCGCGCGTTGATGACCGAGCGCCTGCAGGCGCATGACGGCGGTCCGCGCATCGCGATCCTGCTGATCGACCGTGATCGCGATCCGGCCAAGGTCGATCGCACCGTGGCCGGCCTGGACGCGCTCGATCTCCCTGTCCATCACCAGGTGCGCACGCTGCGCGCGCCGGCCGACGACGATGCGCAGGCCCGGCATGCCCTGGTCGACTCGATCAACCGCGCCCTCGGCGAAACCGCCGCGGACTGGGTGTTGCTGATCGACGCGGGCACCGAGTTCACCACCGGCGGGCTACTGGTCGCCGCGGTCGAGATCCTGGGCCTGCCCGCCTCGTGCGCGGCGCTGTACGCCGACGAGGTGATCCGGCTGGAGGAAGGCAAGATGGGGCTGGCGCTGCGGCCGGACCTCAACCTGGACATGCTGCTCGGTTTTCCCTCCGGCCTGTCGCGGCATTGGCTGTTCCGCCGCGACGTCCTGCTGGCCAAGGGCGGATTCTCCCGTGACGCCGGCCAGGCTTTCGAGCTCGACTACCAGCTGCGCCTGATCGAACAGGACGGGCTGGGCTGCATCGCCCACCTCGGCGAGCCGCTGCTGGCTGCCGATGCGCGCCCGGCTGCGGACGAGGACGCGCGTGCGGTGCTGGCGCGGCACCTGCATTCGCGCGGCTACGGGAACGCACGCATCGAGAGCCGCCTGCCGGGCTGCTACGAGATCGACTACGGCCACCCGCACTCCACCTCGGTAAGCGTCGCCATCCTGGTCGAAGGGCGCCTGGCACAGGTGCAGCGCTGCCTGGAGACGCTGCTGGGCAACACGTCCTTCGCCAACTACGAAGTGCTGCTGCTCGACCATGGCAACGAGGACGCGGAACTCTGCCGCTGGCTGGACGGGATCGAGCAGATGCAGTCCCGGCAGATCCGCGTGCTGCGCTTTCCCGGCGCTCTGCCGCGCCAGGCGGTGCGCAACCAGGCAGCGCTGCAGGCGCGCGGCGAGTTCCTGCTGTGGCTGGCGTCCGGCGCCGGCATCATCGGCAAGGACTGGCTGCAGCAGATGCTCAACCACGCCCAGCGACCGGAGGTCGGCGCGGTAGGCGCCAAGCTGCTGTCCGCCGACGGCCGCGTACGCCACGCGGGCCTGCTGCTGGGCCTGCATGGCCCGGCCGGACGCGCCTTCGAGGGCAGCGCCTTCGACGACGCCGGCTATCTGCAGCGCCTGCAGGTGGACCAGGACTATTCCGCGCTGAGCGAGGAGTGCCTGATGCTGCGGCGCGAACTGTTCCTGGAAGCGGGCGGGTTCGATGAGGATCCGCTGATTGCGCGCTGGGCCGACGTCGACCTGTGCCTGAAGCTGCGCCAGGCCGGCTACCTGAACGTGTGGACGCCGCGCGCGCAGTTGCTGGTGGATGCGCCGGCCGCGGCGGCCGCCACCGCGGCCGAAGAAGATGCGATGTATGCGCGCTGGCTGCCGCTGCGGGCGCGCGGCCCGGCCTACAACGCCGGCTTCTCGCTGCAGGCCGAGGCCGG
>DNXT01000245.1:0-645 GCA_003505795.1 Lysobacteraceae bacterium
GCGCTGGCCGAGCGCAAGGCGCTGCTGGAAGGCGCGGCGCTGGAGGCGCGGCTGGCCGGCGAGCGGATCGACGTGACCCTGCCGGGACGGCGCCCCGAGCGCGGCGGCCTGCACCCGGTGACCCGCACCCTGGAGCGCATCACCGAGATCTTCGCCCGGCTCGGCTACGAGCTGGCCGACGGCCCCGAGATCGAGGACGACTGGCACAACTTCGAGGCGCTGAACTTCCCGCCGCACCATCCGGCGCGGGCGATGCACGACACCTTCTATTTCGGCGACGGCCGCCTGCTGCGCACGCACACCTCCGGGGTGCAGGTGCGCTACATGGGCGAGCATGCGCCGCCGCTGCGCATGATCGCCGCCGGCAAGGTCTACCGCAGCGACAGCGACCAGACCCATTCGCCGATGTTCCACCAGGTCGAGGGCCTGCTGGTGGACGAGCATTCGACCTTCGCCGACCTCAAGGGCACGCTGAGCGAGTTCGTGCGGGCGTTCTTCGAGCGCGACTTCGAGATGCGCTTCCGCCCGAGCTATTTCCCGTTCGTCGAGCCTGGCGCCGAGGTCGACATCGCCTGGCAGCAGCCCGACGGCAGCACCCGCTGGCTGGAAGTGCTCGGCTGCGGCATGGTGCACCCGAACGTGCTG
>DNXT01000245.1:737-21816 GCA_003505795.1 Lysobacteraceae bacterium
GGTGCACCCGAACGTGCTGCGCAACGTCGGCATCGATCCGGAGCGCTATACCGGCTTCGCCTTCGGCCTGGGCGTGGAACGCTTCGCGATGCTGCGCTACGGCGTCAACGACCTGCGCGCGTTCTTCGAGAACGACGTCAGGTTCCTCAGGCAGTTTGCTTGAGGAACGGGGATTCGGGATTCGGGATTCGCAGTGGTGGATTCCGGCCTCGGCCCGAATCCCGCACGAGGCCGCCTTTGACGAATCCCCAATCCCGAATCCCTAATCCCGGAATTTCAGAATGAAATTCAGTGAAAACTGGCTACGCAGCCACGTTCCCATCCAGGCCACCCGCGAGCAGCTCGCCGCCACGCTGACCGCGATCGGCCTGGAGGTCGAGGGCGTCGACGTGCTGGGCGAGGCGCTGGCGCAGGTGGTGGTGGCGCGCATCGTCGAGGCGGTGCGCCATCCCGAGGCCGATCGCCTGCAGGTCTGCAAGGTCGACGCCGGGCAGGGCGAGCTGCTGCAGATCGTGTGCGGTGCACCCAACGCGCGCGTCGGCCTGGTCGCGCCGCTGGCGCTGGTCGGGGCGCAGCTCGGCGAGCTGAAGATCAAGCCGGCCCGGCTGCGCGGCGTGGAGTCCAACGGCATGCTGTGCTCGGGCAAGGAGCTGGGCCTGGACAGCGACGCTTCCGGCCTGTTCGAGCTGCCCGACGATGCGCCGGTCGGCGCGCCGTTGGCCGGCTACCTCGGCCTGCCGGACGCCAGCATCGAGATCAAGCTGACCCCGAACCGCGCCGACTGCTTCAGCGTGCGCGGCATCGCCTTCGACGTGGCCGCCGCCTGCGCCAGCGAGGTGGTGGCGTTCGACCCCGCGCCGGTGCCGAAGGCGAGCGAGCGCGAGCTGCAGATCGAACTCGACGCCGGCGCCGAGGCGCCGCGCTACCTCGGCCGCATCATCGAGGGCGTGGACGCCAAGGCGGCCACGCCGCTGTGGATGGCCGAGCGCCTGCGCCGCAGCGGCGTGCGCCCGGTCTCGCTGCTGGTGGACGTCACCCAGTACGTGATGCTCGAACTCGGCCAGCCGATGCACGCCTACGACCTGGACAAGCTGTCCGGCCCGATCAGCGTGCGGCGCTCGCGGCCGAACGAGGCCGTGGTCCTGTTGAACGGCCAGCCCGCCGGCCTCGGCACGCAAGGGGAGTTCCTGGTGATCTCCGATCTCGGCGGCGACGGCGGCAAGGAACGCGCGATCGGGCTGGCGGGCATCATGGGCGGCGAGGCCACCAAGGTCGACGACGCCACCCGCAACGTGTTCCTGGAGGCGGCGCACTTCGCCCCGGCGGCGATCATGGGGCGCGGCCGCAAGCTCGGCCTGCACACCGACGCCGGCCATCGTTTCGAGCGCGGCGTCGATCCGCAGTTGCCGCGCCAGGCGATCGAATACGCCACCCGGCTGGTGCTGGACCTGGCCGGCGGCGTGCCCGGCCAGGTGACCGAGCAGGTGCGCGAGGCCGACCTGCCCAGGCCGGCGACCATCGTGCTGCGCCGCGCGCGCATCGCCCGCGTGCTCGGCATCGCCATCGCCGACGCCGAGGTCGAGCGCATCCTGCGCGCGCTGGGCATGGCGGTCGAGGCGGGCGCCGAGGGCTGGAACGTCACCGCGCCGAGCCGCCGCTTCGACATCGCCATCGAAGAGGACCTGATCGAGGAGCTGGCGCGCATCCACGGCTACGAGCGGATCCCGACCACGCTGCCGGCCGGCGCCGCGCGCATCGCGATGCCGAGCGAGACGCGCCTGGACGAGGCGAGCGTGCGCCGCCAGCTGGTGGCGCGCGACATGCTCGAGACCATCAACTACGCGTTCGTCGATGCCGCCCTGCTGCGCCACTGGGGCCTGGACGACGCGCTGGTGCCGCTGGCCAATCCGCTGTCGGCGGAGCTGGCGGTGATGCGCCCGCGCCTGCTGCCGGGCCTGGTCGCGGCCCTGGGCCGCAATGCCGCCCGGCAGGCCGGCCGGGTGCGGCTGTTCGAGCTGGGCAAGGTGTTCGCAGCGAAAAGTCCGGCCATGGATGGCGGGGTTCCTGCGGAGGGAGCCGCATCTGCCGACGCCGCGCCGGTCGAGCGCCTGCAGCTGGCGGCGGCGGTCTGCGGCGACGCGCAGGCGCTGCAATGGGGCGAGGCCGCGCGCAAGGTCGATTTCAACGACCTGAAGGGCGACCTGGATTCGCTGGCGGCCGCCACCGGCGCGGCGCTCGAATACCGGCCGTCCGGGCGCGGCTTCGGCCATCCGGGACGCTCGGCCGACGTGTTCCGCGACGGCGAGTGCATCGGCTGGATCGGCCAGCTGCATCCGGCGCTGGCCCGGGCGCTGGAGATCGATACGGACGTGGTGGCCTTCGAGCTGGCGCTGGAGCCGCTGGCGCGGCGGGCATTGCCGCGTGCCAGCGAGCTGTCGCGCTACCCGTCGGTACGCCGCGACCTGGCCTTCCTGGTGCCGGAAGCGGTCTCCTGGAGCGCGCTGGCGGGGACCGTGCGGGCGGCGGTCGGGCCGCTGCTGCGCGAGGTGCAGCTGTTCGACCGATACGTCGGAACCGGGGTCGAGCCGGGTTTCAAGAGTCTGGCTATGGGCTTGATTTTGCAGGATAACTCGCGCACTCTCACCGATCGAGACGTGGATGCCGTCGTCGCCGAGGTGGTGGCCGCCATCGAGCGCGAACACTGCGCCCGGATTCGTGGTTGAGACGGTAGCCAGGGGAGAGTCATGGCATTGACGAAAGCGGAAATGGCCGAGCGTCTGTTCGACGACGTTGGATTGAACAAGCGCGAGGCCAAGGAGTTCGTGGACGCGTTCTTCGATGTGCTGCGCGATGCGCTGGAGCAGGGACGGCAGGTCAAGCTGTCCGGTTTCGGCAATTTCGATCTGCGCCGCAAGAACCAGAGGCCCGGTCGCAACCCCAAGACCGGCGAGGAAATTCCGATCTCGGCACGGACGGTGGTGACCTTCCGGCCGGGCCAGAAGCTCAAGGAGCGGGTGGAGGCATATGCTGGATCCGGGCAGTAACCGCGAACTTCCGCCGATTCCGGCGAAGCGCTATTTCACCATCGGCGAGGTCAGCGAGCTGTGCGACGTCAAGCCGCACGTGCTGCGCTACTGGGAGACCGAGTTCCCCAGCCTGGAACCGGTGAAGCGCCGCGGCAACCGCCGTTACTACCAGCGCCACGACGTGCTGATGGTGCGCCAGATCCGCGGCCTGCTGTACGAACAGGGCTACACCATCGGCGGCGCGCGCCTGCGCCTGGAGGGCGACGGCGCCAAGCAGGAGTCCGCGCTCAGCAACCAGATCATCAAGCAGGTGCGCATGGAGCTGGAAGAGGTCCTGCAGCTGCTGCGTCGCTGAGCCCCGGCTTCCGGCGCGGATGCATCCGCTAGGAAAACCTCTCGCAAAGCCGCTATAATCGCGGGCCGCCGCAAGGCGGAGTGCTTACCTCGGGGTATAGCGCAGCCTGGTAGCGCACCAGTCTGGGGGACTGGTGGTCGTCGGTTCGAATCCGGCTACCCCGACCAAAACATCCAAGCCCACGCAGCCGCTGCGTGGGCTTTCTTGTTTCCGGGGCGCGCCGTTCGGCGGTTAAGTACGGTGCGTATTCCTAAACGTTCGCGGCCGCGTACTGAATGCCTTGAGCGAGACCTCCTTCGCCCGCGGTCTGTGACGCCTGCCACGGATCGCCCGGGTTTTCGTTCCGGCCGCGTCACGGGTCCGTCCTGGTCATGTGAAGACCGAAACCACGAACTTGAACCGATCGCCTATGCCGTCAAAAAAATGGCGCTGGAAGCGTTGCCAATGAACTTTTCTATGCGATAGTGCATCGCAACACGCAGCTCCGTTGTTGGTTCCGGGCGGTTGTCGCCGGAATCGGAAATCCTCTCCGAATGCTTTTTCTTTCCCTGGCTTAGTGGTGCCGGCTGGAGAGTGCTCGGGGGTTCCTGAAATCCATCCAACGAAGGCGGTAAGCACGACGCATGAAGAATCTGATCGGACGACTCGGCCATGGCCTGGGCCTGGCTTTGATCTGCTCGATATTGCTGGGTGCCTGCAGCGCCGGACCGCGCATGGCCAAGGAACTGCCGCAGCCCGATCCGTTGATGCTGTCCACGGTACAGCCGGAGTACCGGCTGTATCCGGGCGACCTGCTCCTGGTCAAGGTGTTCCAGGTCGACGATCTTGAGCGCCAGGTCCGGGTCGACAACGACGGACACATCACGCTGCCGCTGATCGGCGAGGTCGAGGCTTCCGGGGTCGGCGTGGCCGAGCTCGAGAAGCAGGTGGCCGAGCGCTACCGCAGCGGCTACCTGCAGGATCCGCAGGTGTCGATCTTCGTGCAGGAGGCCAATGGCCGCCGGGTCACCGTCTCCGGCGCCGTCGACGAGCCGGGCATCTACCCGGTGACCGGCGCCAACCTGACCCTGCAGCAGGCGCTGGCGCAGGCCAAGGGCGTCAGCAACGTCGCCAGCCGGCGCAACGTCGTCGTGTTCCGCACCGTGCAGGGCCAGAAGATGGTGGCGCGCTTCGACCTCACCGACATCGAGAAGGGGCAGGCGCCCGATCCGGAAATCTACGGCGGCGACATCGTCGTGGTGTACCGCTCCGATGCGCGCCTGCTGCTGCGCACGGTGCTGGAACTGACTCCCTTCGTCATGGTGTGGCGCGCTTATCGATGATCATGCACTCGGACAACAACCCATCCCGTGAGCCGCGCCGCGGCCAGCTCGAGCCGGTGGACATCGGCCTGCTCGATTACTGGCGGGCCCTCAACAGCCAGCGCTGGCTGATCGTGCTGATCACCGCCGCGGTGCTGGTGCTGGTGCTGGCCGTCACCTTGCTGATGACCCCCAAGTTCCGCGCGACCAGCACGCTGCAGATCGAGCGCGACGCGCTCAACGTGGTCAATGTCGACAGCCTGATGCCGGTCGAGTCGCCGCAGGACCGCGATTTCTACGAGACCCAGTACGAGCTGTTGCGCAGCCGCTCGCTGGCGCGGGCGGTGATCCGCGAGGCCAGGCTCGACCAGGAGCCGGCGTTCAAGCCGCTGGTGGAAGAGGCGCTGGCCAAGTCGCAGGCCGCGGGCAAGGAAAAGGGCGCCGCGCTGGACCAGCGCCAGGACATCGCCGAACGGGCGCTCACCGGAGTGGTGCTGGACGGCCTGGAGATCGAGCCGGTCCGCAATTCGCGCCTGGTCCGGATCAACTACGACTCGCCCGATCCGGTGCTCGCCGCCAAGATCGCCAACGCCTACGCGCGGGTGTTCATCACCAGCAGCCAGGAGCGCCGGCTGAAGGCCTCGACGTTCGCGTCGAACTACCTGTCCGAGCGCCTCGAACAGCTGCGCGCCAAGGTGGAGGAATCGGAAAGGAGCCTGGTGGCGTACTCCAGCCAGGAGAAGATCGTGTCGGTGGGCGACGACAAGCCGTCGCTGCCGGCGCAGAACCTGACCGAGCTCAACGCGATGCTGGCCACCGCCCAGGACGCGCGCATCAAGGCCGAAGCGGCCTGGCGCCAAGCCGGTTCCGGCGACGGCATGGGGCTGCCGCAGGTGGTCGGCAACCCGCTGATCCAGACCCTGCGCTCGGAGCAGATCAAGCTGGCGGCGGAGTACCAGCAGAAGCTTTCCACCTTCAAGCCGCAGTACCCGGAGATGCAGCGGCTGCAGGCGCAGCTGGCCGAAGTGCGCGGGCAGATCAACACCGAGGTGCGGCGGATCCGCGAGTCGCTGAAGGGTGAATACGAGGCCGCCAGCCGCCAGGAGGAACTGCTGAACCAGCGCATCGCCGTTCTCAAGAGCGACGAGCTGGACCTGCAGACGCGCAGCATCCAGTACAACATGCTCAAGCGCGACATGGACACCAACCGCCAGCTCTACGACGCGCTGCTGCAGCGCTACAAGGAGATCGGCGTGGCCGGCAACGTCGGCAGCAACAACGTTTCGATCATCGACGGCGCCGACGTCCCCGGCAGCCAGAGTTCGCCCAAGCTGGCGCTGAATCTGGCGCTGGGCCTGATATTCGGCGTGTTCATCGGCATCGCGGTGGCGCTGGTGCGCTATTTCCTGCGCGAGGATCCGCTGCGCTGAATGCGGATTTGCGCAACGACGATTAATTTTGGTGACAAGTAGTTCAGTGAAGATGAGTGCCGATCCAGTAACTTGCTCGTTCGTTTTTTGATCATCTGTTGAACGTAAAGGGCTGTCGCATGGCCAGGGGTCGGTGCAGGAGGGCGCCGCAGCGGTTTGCGACAGACGAAATCGAGGCCCGGTAAATCGACATGTTCCCCCGCATGCCGGCCAACGGGTTTGGAGGACCTTCCCATGCTTTTGGCAGACCTCAGCAGCGCGACCTACACCACCTCGTCGCCCCGCCTGCTTTCCAAATATTCGGCCGCCGCGGACCTGGTGCTGCGGGTGTTCGACCTGGCCATGGTCGTGGTATCGGCGCTGGTCGCGTACCGGCTGCTCTACGGCACCTGGGTGCCCGCCGCCGCCTACCGCGTCGCGATCGGAACCACCCTCCTGTACGCGGTGATCTGCTTCGCGCTGTTCCCGCTGTACCGCAGCTGGCGCGGCCGCGGCCTGCTGCGCGAGCTGCTGGTGCTCGGGGGCGCCTTCGCCGGCATCTTCGCCCTGTTCTCGGTGCATGCGCTGATCGTGCAGTTCGGGGTGGCGGTGTCGCGGCTGTGGATCGGCATGTGGTTCGCCGGCGGCCTGGCGATGCTGGTGCTGGCGCGTACCGGCCTGCGCATGTTCCTCAACCACCTGCGCAGCCAGGGCGTGGACGTGCAGCGCGTGGTGGTGGTCGGCCTGCGCCATCCGGTGATGAAGATCCATCACTATCTCAACCGCAATCCCTGGGTCGGCATGAACGTGGTGGGCTACTTCGCCAGCCGCTACGACCTGTCGCTGCCGGAGGACAGGCAGACCATCCCCTGCCTGGGCGAGCCGGACGAGCTGGTCGCGTACCTGGAGAACAACCAGGTCGAGCAGGTGTGGATCTCGCTGCCGCTGGGCGAGCGCGACCGGATCAAGCAGCTGCTGGAGAAGCTCGACCGCTATCCGATCCACGTGAAGCTGGTGCCGGACCTGTTCGACTTCGGCATGCTCAACCAGTCCGGTGAGCAGATCGGCAACGTGCCGGTGATCAACCTGCGCCAGGGCGGGGTGGACCGCGACAACTACTTCGTCGTGGCCAAGGCGCTGCAGGACAAGCTGGTCGCGATCGGCGCACTGCTGGTGCTGTGGCCGCTGATGCTGGCGATCGCGGTGGGCGTGAAGCTGAGTTCGCCGGGTCCGGTGTTCTTCCGCCAGCGCCGCCACGGCCTGGGCGGGCGCGAGTTCTACATGATGAAGTTCCGTTCGATGCGCGTGCACGACGACAACGGCCCGGTGCTCGCGCAGGCGACCAAGAACGACTCGCGCATCACCCCGTTCGGTGCGTTCCTGCGCCGCAGCAGCCTCGACGAGCTGCCGCAGCTGTTCAACGTGCTCGGCGGCAGCATGTCGGTGGTGGGGCCGCGGCCGCATGCGGCGCAGCACAACACCCACTACGAGAAGCTGATCCACCACTACATGCAGCGCCACTACGTGAAGCCGGGCATCACCGGCTGGGCGCAGGTGAACGGCTTCCGCGGCGAGACGCCGGAACTGCGCACGATGAAGAAGCGCATCCAGTACGACCTCGACTACATCCGTCGCTGGTCGCTGTGGCTGGACCTGCGCATCATCGCGCTGACCGCGGTCAAGGTGCTGGGCCAGAAGAACGCCTACTGATGGACGCCGTGCGCTCCAGGCTGCAGCCCGACGCTGCGGGCGGATGCTCCATGGCCCGGGGCATCCGCCTGGCATGAGCATCCTGTCGCGCGCGAGCCAGAAGACCAGGACCCGGTGGCTGAACTTCATCATCGAGATGCTGATGCTGCTCGCGGTGGGCTACAACTTCGTGCTGGCGGTGGTGAATGCGAAGGTATTCACCGTGCGCCCGGCGATGACCTACGCGGTGGAGCTGCTGATCTACGCGGCCTGCTTCGTGATCGGCCTGTGGTCGCTGGACCGGCGCAGGACCGCGCTGGTGATCGGCGGCATCGGGCTGGTGGTCGCGCTGATGCTGCTGCGCTTCCTGGCGGTGTGGCAGGTCGACCCGAAGTTCTTCCGCGACGCGCTGGTGGCGTTCGCGTTCGTGGTGCTGGGCGCGGCATACCGCGGTTCGCTGCCGAAGCTGTTCCTGCGCATGACCCTGGTGGTGGCGCTGGTCGCCGGCTTCGAGCTCGCCGCGCCGACCGTCTACGGCGACGTGGTCAACCCCAAGAGCTATTTCGTCAACGCCCGCGGCGCCAGCGCGGAAGGCTTCTGGAACGAGGACAGCAACCTCTACGTCAGCGCGACCCGTCCCGGCGCGCGCAACTTCCTGCCCGGATCCAACCTGCCGCGCGCCTCGTCGATCTTCGTGGAGCCGGTGACGATGGGCAACTACATCATCTTCTTCGCCGCGATCATGCTGTCCTTCGTGCGCTGGCTGCGGCCGTGGGCGCTGGCGCTGTCGGTGGCGCTGATCGGTTTCCTGATCGTGGCCTCGGACGGGCGGCTTGCCGCGGGCACCTGCGTGCTGATGCTGTTGCTGACGCCGCTGCTCAGGCGCCTGGACCAGCGCCTGTCGTTCCTGCTGTTCCTGCTGGTGCTCGCCGGCGGCTGGCTGCTGGTGTGGGTCGCCGGTATCCGCGAGTACGAGGACACGATGCTGGGGCGGATCTTCTTCACCGTCGACTCGATCAACCGCCTGCCGCTCAGCTCGTGGCTGGGCCTGGACCCGGCAGCGGCGTACCGCTACTTCGACAGCGGCATCGCCTATTTCATCGCCTCGCAGTCGGTGATCGGGGTGCTCGCGTTCCTGCTGGCGTATTCGTTCCTGATGCTGATGCCGACGCGCGAAGGGCAGTTGTTCAAGAACCTGGCGATCTTCGCGTTCGCGCTGAGCCTGCTGGTGTCCAACGGCTATTTCTCGATCAAGACGTCGGCGCTGTGGTGGTTCGTCTGCGGCTGCCTGTGGCACATGGCGCCGGTCCTGCGGCGTCCCGGGCCGGCATCGGTGCCGGCACCCACGGCGCCGGCCGGCGGGCGCGCACTGGGGGTTTCGCCATGAGCGCGCAGGTGGCGGGCCATGACGTTGCGCTTGCGCCGGCGCCGGCGAAGGAACGGGTGCGCGACGCGCGCATCGACGCGACCAAGGCGCTGGCGATCGTGCTGGTGGTGCTCGGCCACGCCAAGGGCATACCGCAGGCGTTCACGATCCTGGTCTACAGCTTCCACGTCCCGTTGTTCTTCTTCCTGTCCGGATGGGTCGGTGCCGCCTACGGCTCGGCCAGGCCCGGCGCCCAGGCCTGGCTGAAGCTGGTGCGCACCTTGCTGGTGCCGTACCTGTGCTTCTTCGCGCTCGGCTACGCGTACTGGCTGCTCACCCGCAACATCGGCGAGAAGGCCGCGCGCTGGGGCAGCCACCCCTGGTGGGAACCGCTATACGGGCTGGTCAGCGGCATCGGCCCGGAACTGTACGTGCAGCCGGCACTGTGGTTCCTGCCGGCCCTGTTCGTGACCACGCTGGCCTACCTGTACCTGCGCAGGCTGATGTCGCCGGGCTGGATGGCGTTGCTGGCGGGCGTGGTCTCGCTGGCCTGGATCGGCTGGTTCCCCGCGTTGAACGTGCGCCTGCCGTTCGCGCTGGACGTGCTGCCGGTGTCGCTGTTCTTCTTCGCGGCCGGCGCGCTCGGCGCGCGCGCCGGGTGGCTGCTGCCGCGGACCCCGGCGGGCAACGCCATCGCCCTGGCGGTGCTGATGCTGCCGTGGCTGGTGATCGCATGGCGCAACGGGCGCATCGACATCAACATGCTGGTGTTCGGCCAATCGCATCTGGCGTTCTACATCGCCGCTCTGCTCGGCACCGCGATGTCGCTGTGCGCGGCGCGGCTGCTGCAGCACCTGGGCTGGGTGCAGTGGATCGGCCGCAACACGCTGCTGATCCTGTGCACGCATCTGCTGGTGTTCTTCGTGCTGTCCGGGGCGATGGCGCTGGTCGGCGGGTTCGGCCCGGCCGGGCCGGGGCCGGTCTGGGCGCTGTTCGTGTCGGTGTTCGCCTTGCTCGCCAGCGTGCCGATGCGCTGGGTGCTGATGCGCTGGGCGCCTTGGTCGCTGGGCGCGCGCGCCTCGCCGCGTGGCGCGCTGCGCTGATCCGCTTTCCCCTCGCCGCTTTCCCGAAGATCCAGGAGTCCCGCCCGCAATGAGAGTCGTGCATGTCGTCCGCCAGTTCCATCCCTCCGTCGGCGGCATGGAGGAAGTGGTGCTCAACGTGGCGCGGCAGCACCATGCCATGGACGATGGCCATGCCGAGATCGTGACCCTGGACCGGGTGTTCACCGATCCCTCGCAGCGGCTGCCGGCGCGCGAGGAATACCAGGGGCTCGCGATCACCCGCGTGCCGTACCGTGGCTCGTCGCGCTATCCGTTGGCGCCGTCGGTGCTGTCGGCGCTGCGCTCGGCCGACCTGGTGCACGTGCATGGCATCGACTTCTTCTACGACTACCTGGCGTTGACGCGCCCGCTGCACGGCAAGCCGATGGTGGTGTCCACCCATGGCGGCTTCTTCCACACCGCCTACGCTTCGCGGCTCAAGCGGCTGTGGTTCAACACCCTGACGCGGGCATCGGCATTGGCCTATGCGCGCATCATCGCCACCAGCGAGAACGACGGCGAGCTGTTCTCGCGCGTGGTCGCGCCCGAACGCCTGCGCGTGATCGAGAACGGCGTGGATGTGCAGAAGTACGCCGGGCAGGGCGATCCCGCGCCGGGGCGCACCTTGATCTACTTCGGCCGCTGGTCGGTGAACAAGGGGTTGCTGGAGACGCTGGACCTGCTGCAGCAGCTGGCGCGGCAGGATCCGGCTTGGCGCCTGATCATCGCCGGGCGCGAGTACGACTTCAACCAGCGGGACCTGCGCGAGGCCATCCAGGCGCGCGGCCTCGGCGATCGCGTGCAGCTCAGCGTCTCGCCTTCGCAGGAGCAGTTGCGCGCGCTGCTGCGGCAGGCGCAGTTCTTCGTCTGCCTGTCGCGGCACGAGGGCTTCGGCATCGCCGCGGTGGAGGCGATGAGCGCCGGCCTGATCCCGGTGCTCAGCGACATTCCGCCGTTCGCGCGGTTGCTGCGCGAGTCGGGGCAGGGCGTGCAGGTGGATCGCACCGATCCGCAGGGAGCGGCGGCCCGGGTGCAGGCATTGGCGCGGGCGGCCGATCATGACTACGCTGCCCGCCGCGATGCGGCGATGGCCTACGTCTCCCGCTACGACTGGCGCCATGTGGTGGGACGCTACGTCGACGAGTACCGCGCCGCGATCGGGGCGCCGCGTGCCCGGGAGGCGACGCGATGAGCGCGTCGACCCTGCCGGTCGGGCGGGCCGCGGCGCGCCCGCAGATCACCGTGCTGTTCTCCACCGAGCGTCCGGACGGCAAGACCAACCCGTATCTCACCCAGCTGTACGCGTCGCTGCCGGAGCAGGTGCATCCGCGCTTCTTCTCGATGCGCGATGCGTTGCTGTCGCGCTACGACGTGCTGCACCTGCACTGGCCGGAGTACCTGCTACGGCATCGGTCGGGCATCGGCACGCTGGCCAAGCAGGCCTGCGCGGCGCTGCTGCTGCTGAGGCTGCAGCTGACCGCCACGCCGGTGGTCCGCACCCTGCACAACCTCGCCCCGCACGAGGACCGCGGCTGGCGCGAGCGCGCGCTGCTGCAGTGGATCGACCGGCTGACCCGGCGCTGGATCCGCATCAACGCGACCACGCCGGTGCGCCCGCCGTTCACCGACACCATCCTGCACGGCCACTACCGCGACTGGTTCGCGCGGATGCCGCAGGACGCGCCCGTCGCCGGGCGGCTGCTGCACTTCGGGCTGATCCGTCCCTACAAGGGGGTGGAGACGCTGCTGCAGGCGATGCGCCACCTGGACGATCCGCGGATCTCGCTGCGCATCGTCGGCAACCCGGCGACGCCGGACATGCGCGCGCAGGTCGAGCGCGCATGCGCCGGCGATCCGCGCATCAGCGCATTGCTGGCCTACGTGGAGGAGCCGGTGCTGGCGCGCGAGGTGAGCCAGTCCGAACTGGTGGTGCTGCCGTACCGGCAGATGCACAACTCCGGCACGCTGTTGCTGGCGCTGTCGCTGGCGCGGCCGGTGCTGGCGCCGCGGAGCGACGCCAATGCCGCCATCGCCGAGGAAGTGGGGCCGGGATGGGTGTTCCTGTACGACGGCGAGTTCGATGCGGCGCTGATGCAGCGCACGCTCGACCAGGTACGCGCCGCGCCGCGGGCGGCGGCGCCGGATCTTTCGCAGCGCGACTGGGCGCGCATCGGCCGCCAGCACTACCGCACCTACCTGGAAGCGCTGGGTCTGGACGGAGAGCCGCTGCATTGAGTACGGAGAGCTCCATGGCGCCGGTACCGCCCGCGCAACGCAGCCTGGCCTCGCGCGCGGCCGGCGGCGCCGCGGTGACCATGTTCGGCCAGGCCGCCAAGATGGTGGTGCAGTTCGGCGGCATCGTGCTGCTGGCGCGGCTGCTCAGCCCGTACGACTACGGCCTGATGGCGATGGTCACCGCGATCGTCGGCGTGGCCGAGATCCTGCGCGACTTCGGCCTGTCCTCGGCGGCGATCCAGGCCAAGCAGGTGAGCCGCGAGCAGCGCGACAACCTGTTCTGGATCAACTCGGGCATCGGCCTGGCGCTGTCGGTGGTGGTGTTCGCCTCGGCGCACTGGATCGCGTCCTTCTACAGGGAACCGGTGCTGGTCACCATCTCGCAGGCATTGGCGGTCACCTTCCTGCTCAACGGCATGACCACCCAGTACCGCGCGCACCTGAGCCGCGGGCTGCGCTTCGGCC
The DNA here is from genome assembly GCA_003505795.1 of Lysobacteraceae bacterium. Classification (GTDB taxonomy): domain Bacteria; phylum Pseudomonadota; class Gammaproteobacteria; order Xanthomonadales; family Xanthomonadaceae; genus UBA8801. The sequence goes on from DNXT01000245.1 coordinate 13,687, forward strand.
AGGTCGCGCTCAGCGACGTCGGCGCGCAGGTGATGGGGCTGGTCGCGGGCGTGGCCGCCGCGCTGGTCGGCTGGGGCTACTGGGCGCTGGTGCTGCAGCAGGTGGTGCAGGCGATCGTCAACCTGCTGATCGCGGCGCTGTGCGCGCGCTGGCTGCCGCGCGGCTACCGGCGCGATGCGCCGATGCGCAGCTTCCTCAGCTTCGGCTGGAACCTGATGGCGGCGCAACTGCTCGGCTATGCCAGCCGCAACGTCGGCCAGGTGATCATCGGCGCGCGCACCGGCGCCGATGCGCTGGGTCTGTACAACCGTGCGTTCCAGCTGCTGATGATGCCGCTGAACCAGATCAACGCGCCGGCGACGACGGTGGCGCTGCCGGTGCTGGCGCAGCTGCAGGACGACCGCGAGCGGTTCGGCGCGTTCCTGCTGCGCGGCCAGTCGGTGATGGTGCACCTGATCGTGGCCGTGTTCGCCTTCGCCTGCGCGCAGGCGCTGCCGCTGATCGTGCTGGTGCTCGGCGAGCAGTGGCGCGAGGCGGTGCCGCTGTTCCAGGTGCTCACCGTCGGCGGCATCTTCCAGGCGACCGCCTACGCGGCGTACTGGGTGTTCCTGGCCAAGGGGCTGATGCGCCAGCAGCTGGTGTACTCGGTGGTGGCGCGCACCCTGCTCATCGCCTTCATCCTGGTGGGCTCGATCTGGGGCGTGACGGGAGTGGCCGCGGGATATTCGCTCGGCCTGTTCCTGCTGTGGCCGCTGTCGCTGGTCTGGATCGGCCGCATCTCCGACGCGCCGGCGCTGGGGCTGTTCAACAACGGCACGCGCGCGATCGTCGGCTACGGCCTGGCGGCGGCGCTGTCCTGGTATGCCTCGGACTGGTTCGGCGGGCCGCTGTGGCGGATGCTGGCGGTCGGCAGCGCCGCGATGCTGCTCGGTTTCCTGGCGGTACTGGCGGCATGGCCGGCGTTCCGCCGCGACGTCATGGCCATCGTCGAGATCCGCAAGCTGCTGCGCGAGGCGAAGCGACCCAAATGACCCCGACCCCGATGCCGCCGAACCCCGCCGCTCGCCGTCGCCACGGACGGCCTTCCCATTCCCCTGGAGCGTGCCCATGAACGCGATCCCCGCCCACCATGACGGAGCGCCGCGCCCGTGCTACCTGGTGTTGTCCGCGCACGATTACCGCACGCCGCGCCGCGCCAACATCCATTTCATCGCCGACGAGCTGGCCAAGCGCGGCACCACCCGGTTCTTCTCGCTGCGCTACAGCCGCCTGTCGCGGATGAAGGGCGACCTGCGCCTGCCGCTGGACGAGACCGCCAACACCGTGGTCAACCACAAGGGCGTGGACTGCTATCTCTGGCGCACCCTGGTGCATCCGTTCAATACCCGGCGTCCGTGGCTGCGCCCGGCCGAGGACGCGCTGTTCCGCTGGTATGCCGCGCATCCGCCGGCGACGCTGGTGCAATGGATCAAGGACGCGGACGTGATCGTGTTCGAGAGCGGCACCGCGGTCGCCTTCATCGAACTGGCGCGCCGGCTCAATCCGCGGGCGCGGCAGGTGTACCGGGCCTCCGACGGGCTGAGCACGATCAATGTCGCCTCCTACATCGAGCGCACGTTCGACCGGGTCGCCCCGAGCCTGGACGTGATCGCGCTGGTGTCGCCGGCGATGGCCGAGGAGATCGCCAGCGTCGACAACGTCTACCACGTCGGCCATGGCGTGGACCTGGACCTCGACCGGCTCGGCGACCCGTCGCCGTACGCGGAGGGCATCCATGCGGTATCGGTCGGCTCGATGCTGTTCGACCCGGAATTCTTCGTCGCCGCCGGCAAGGCGTTCCCGCAGGTGACGTTCCACGTGATCGGTTCCGGCATGGACCGGCATCCCGGCTATGGCGACAACGTGCGGGTGTACGGCGAGATGAAGCACGCCGAGACCATCCGCTACATCAAGCACGCGCGCTTCGGCATCGCGCCGTATGCATCGGAGCAGGTGCCGGCGTACCTGGCCGACAGTTCGATGAAGCTGCTGCAGTACGACTTCTTCGGCCTGCCGGCGGTCTGCCCGCACCGGGTGGTCGGCGCCTATCCCTCGCGCTTCGGCTACACGCCGGGCGACGCGGCCTCGGTCGTCGCCGCGGTCGGCATGGCGCTGCAGGCCCCGCGCAAGCGCTACCGGCAATGCCTGAGCTGGGCGGAAACGACCGACCGGGTGCTGGATCCGGCCGCCTATCCGGAGACGCGCCTTGCCGCGCGCGCCGCCCGTCCGACGGCGGCCGCGGCGCAACCGGTCGCGCAGCACTGAGCCGGCTCCCGCACACCTTCCGTCCCGCCATTCGCTACAAAGGACCTTCATGCCGAACCCGCTGCTGCAAACCTGGCTCGATCGCACCGAACGCCGCGCATTGTTCTGGTGGCAGCCCAAGGACGGCCGGATCAACATGGGCGACTACCTGTCCAAGGTGATCGTGTCCGGCGCGCTCAGCCTGCAGGACAAGACCCTCATCGAGAAGCGCGATACCGGCAACAAGCTGGTGGCGATCGGTTCGGTGCTGCATTTCGCCAACACCGGCGATACCGTCTGGGGCAGCGGCATCAACGGCAAGATCCCGGCCGAGCGCAACGCCTTCGGCATGCTCGACGTGCGCGCGGTGCGCGGGCCGCGCACCCGCGAGTTCCTGTTGGCACGCGGCATCGCGGTGCCGGAGATCTACGGTGATCCCGGCCTGCTGATGCCGAAGTTCTTTCCCGCCGACGCGCTCGGGCCGGCGCGCCGCCGGCCGTTCGCGATCGTGCCGCATTTCAACGAGCCCGCCGACAAGTACGCGGCCTGGTCCGAGCACCTGGTGTTCCCGGACTGCAAGCCGGCCACGTTCGTGCGCCAGCTGCTCGGCGCCGAACTGGTGGTCAGCAGCTCGCTGCACGGCCTGATCCTGGCCGAGGCCTACGGCATCCCGGCGGTGTACCTGGACTGGGGCAACGGCGAGGACCGGTTCAAGTACGACGACTACTACCACGGCACCGGCCGTACGCGCTGGCACTCGGGGCAGAGCATCGAGCAATGCCTGGAGCTGGGCGGCAACGGCGAGTTCGACCTGCCGCGCCTGCAGGCGCAGCTGTTGACCGCGTTCCCCTACGACCTGTGGTGAGACGATGCGAACCGGTACCGCCGATGCCGCGGAGGCGAACATGAGCGGCGCGTTCGAGCCTGGCCGCAGCGTGCCGCTGGGCGGCTATCCGGTGCTGTCGACGACGCAGCCGGCCTTCGCCGACGAGCTGTTCCGCGCGCTCGATGCCGGCGAGCGCCGCCGGGTGTTCTTCGCCAACACCAATTTCGTGGTGCAGTGCCAGCCGCTGCGCGAGCGTATTCGCGCCGCCGATTCGGTACGCATCGTCAACGACGGCATCGGCATGGACATGGCGGCCAGGCTGGTGCACGGGCGCCGCTTCGCCGGCAACCTCAACGGCACCGACCTGATCCCGTACCTGTGCGCGCACGCGAAGACGCCGTTGAAGTTCTTCCTGGTCGGCGGACGTCCCGGCATCGCCCAGGCCGCGGCGCAGGCGATCGAACGCAAGCTGGGCCAGCAGGTGACGGGGACCTGCGACGGCTATGCGGAGTTCGCCGCCGCCGGCGACTCGCTGCCGCAACGGATCAACCGGTCCGGCGCCAACGTGGTGCTGGTGGCGTTCGGCAATCCGTTGCAGGAACGCTGGATCCTGGACCATGCCGGGGCGCTCGACGCGCCGCTGGTGTTCGGCGTCGGCGCGTTGCTGGATTTCCTCTCCGGCAATGCGCGGCGCGCGCCGCAGTGGGTCCGGCGGCTGCGCATGGAATGGATGTACCGGCTGCTCAACGAGCCGCGGCGCCTGCTCAAGCGCTACAGCTGGGACCTGCTGGTGTTCTTCCGGGTCTGCCTGCGCGCGGGCAAGCGACTGGACGGGAAGTCGTAGGGCAGGCCTTCGCAGGAGCGACTCCGGTGGCGACGAGGCTGCATCGATAAAAGCCTGTCGCCACCGAAGTCGCCCTGCGCAAGGCGCCAGGGTTCCTGCCAGGTGCGCCGGATGCGCCGGCGGCTCTAACATGCAGCGATGGACCCCACGGCAACCGACCTCGTCGCCCGTCTCGAACTGGCGCCGCATCCCGAAGGCGGGCATTTCCGCCGCATCTACGAATCTTCCAGCCGCGGCGCGGACGGGCGCCCGGTGCTGACCGGCATCCGCTTCCTGCTCGCCCGTGGCGAGGTCAGCCGCTGGCACCGCGTCGATGGCGACGAGTGCTGGCATTGGCAGCAGGGCGCGCCGCTGGAGCTGCTGACCTGGCAGCCGGGCGACGCCCGGGTCGCCGTTCGCGTGCTGGCGCCGGACGCGCTCGGCGGTGCGCCGATGCAGGTGGTGCCGGCCGGGACCTGGCAGGCGGCGCGTACCCGGGGCGATTTCACCCTGGTCGCGTGCACGGTGTCGCCGGGCTTCGTCTGGGAAGGCTTCGAGCTGATGGCGCCGCAGGACGCGCACGCCGCGCGGTTGCGCGAGCTCGGCATGTGGTTCGAGTGAGGCTGGCGCAGGCAACGATTGGATAACGCCACGCGCGCGTTTTTCGGCTACGTTCGCGCGCTCGGACCGGATCCAGGGGTTGGGCATGCGCGGTGGGTCGAAGGCGGGGTGGGGGACGCTGCTGTGGCTGGCGTTGTGCGCGCCGGCGGCGGCGCAGCAGGCTGGCGCGGTACCGCCGCAGGACGATGCGCCGGTGGTCGACCTGGAGGCGATGGTGGTGCGCGGCGCGCAGCCGGGGCCGGGCCTGTGGAAGGTATCCAGCGGCGAGCATGTGCTGTGGATACTCGGCACCCTGTCGCCGCTGCCCAACGACATCCAGTGGCAGGCGGGCGAAGTGGAGCGGGTCATCGCCGGGTCGCAGCAGGTCCTGCTGCCGCCGTCGGTGGCGTTCGATGCCGATGTCGGCTTCTTCGGCAAGCTGGCGCTGGCGCCGGCGGCGCTGAAGGCGATGAAGAACGAGGGCGGCGCCGAGCTGCGCGACGTGCTGCCGCCGGACCTGCATGCGCGCTGGACGGTGTTGAAGCTGCGCTATCTCGGCCGCGATGCCGGCGTGGAGAAGAAGCGCCCGATGATCGCCGCCGGCGAGCTCTACCAGGCCGCGATCCGCAAGTCGGGCCTGGGACGCCGGCCGGTGATCATGCCGGTGGTGGACAAGGCCGCCAGCAAGGCCGGGATCAAGCCGACTTCCACGGTGCTGGAGTTTAAGATCGCCGATCCCAAGGCGGCGATCAAGGAATTCCGCGCCGGCGGCATGGACGACGTGCAGTGCTTCCGCAGCGTGCTGGATGCGGTGGAGAACGACCTGCCGACGATGGTCGAACGCGCCAACGCGTGGTCGGTCGGCGACATCGACGGCCTGCGCCGGCTGCCGCGCGAGGATCCTTCCGGCGCCTGCATGAGTGCGCTGTCGGATTCGGACTTCGCCAAGGGCCGCGGCTTCGGCGATCTCAAGGAACGCATGGTCCGGCACTGGCTGGCGATCGCCGGCGCCGCGCTCGCGCGCAACCCGAGCACCTTCGCGTTGCTGCCGGTCAGCCAGCTGCTGGCCGCGGACGGCTACCTGGCGCGGCTGCAGGCGCAGGGGTATGCGGTGGAAGCGCCCTAGGGAACCTTTCCCATCGAATGTCGATATTCGGCGAATCCCCTCTCCCGCCTGCGGGAGAGGGAAAGCGCGAAGCGCGAGGGTGAGGGCGCGGCGAAGCCGCGCTGCTTTTCTTGTGCGGCCCGGCCAAGCCCCTCATCCGGCCCTTCGGACCACCTTCTCCCGCAAGCGGGAGAAGGGAGTCGTCTCCGTTTGCGCCAAAGCTGCTCCAGGGTCTGCTTCGGCGTTGACGGGTCCGGGCGTGCAGCGCCGTCCGCTCAGCTGGCCGCGCTGAGCGGACGCGGGCCGGCCGCAAGATCCGGCCAGCGGCGCAGCACCGCGGCGCGGATGCCGGCCGCATCGATGCCGGCCTCGGCCAGCAGGTCCTCGCGGCTGGCGTGGTGCTGGAACGCGTCGGGCAGGCCGAGGTGCAGGATCGGCATGACCACGGCTTCGGCATTGAGCAGTTCGGCCACGCCGGAACCGGCGCCGCCGGCCACCACGTTGTCCTCGATGGTGACGAAGCCCTCGTGCCGGTCGGCCAGCTCCAGCACCAGCGCGCGGTCGAGCGGCTTGACGAAGCGCATGTTGACCACGGTCAGGCCGAGTTCGCGGCCGACCTGCTCGGCCGCCTCGACGGCGGCGCCGAAGGCCAGCAGGGCGATGCGGCTGCCGGACTGGCGCAGCTGCGCCTTGCCGATCGGCAGCGACGCCAGCTCGGTGCCGGGCGCGACGCCGGGGCCGGTGCCGCGCGGATAGCGCACCGCCGCCGGGCCGGCATGGTTCAGGCCGGTGGTCAGCATCTGCCGGCACTCGGCCTCGTCGGCCGGCGCCATCACCACCATGTGCGGCACGCAGCGCAGGAAACTCAGGTCGAGGTTGCCGGCATGGGTGGCGCCGTCCGGGCCGACCACGCCGCCGCGGTCGATCGCGAACAGCACGTCGAGCTTCTGCACCGCCACGTCGTGCACCAGCTGGTCGTAGCCGCGCTGCAGGAACGTGGAGTAGATCGCCACCACCGGCTTGGCGCCCTGAGTGGCCATGCCGGCGGCCAGGGTCACCGCATGCTGCTCGGCGATGGCCACGTCGAAATAGCGCTGCGGGTATTCCTTGCTGAAGCGCACCAGGCCCGAGCCCTCGCGCATCGCCGGGGTGATCGCCAGCAGGCGCGGCTCGACCGCGGCCATGTCGCACAGCCAGTCGCTGAACACGTCGGTGTAGGTCGGTTTCCTGGCGCCGGCCTTGGCCACCAGGCCCTTTTCCGGATCGAACGGGCCGACCGCGTGGTAGCCGATCTGGTCGCCTTCGGCCAGTTCGTAGCCCTTGCCCTTGGTGGTGATCACGTGCAGCAGCTTCGGGCCCTTCAGGCCCTTGAGCGTCTTCAGCGTGGACAGCAACGCGGGCAGGTCGTGGCCGTCGATCGGGCCGGTGTAGTGGAAGCCCATCTCCTCGAACAGGGTGGACGGCACGAACATGCCCTTCCAGTGTTCTTCCCAGCGCTTGACGAAGCGCGCGGTGGAGCTGTTCTTCTTGTCGCCGAGGATCTTCTTGCCGCCCTCGCGCAACGCGTTGAGGGTGCGGCTGCCGGTGGCGCGGCCGAGCATCTTGGTCAGCCCGCCGACCGCTTCGGAGATCGACATGCGGTTGTCGTTGAGGATCACCAGCAGGTTCGGCTCGGGATCCATGCCGCCGGCGTGGTTGAGCGCCTCGTAGACCATGCCCGCGGTCATCGCGCCGTCGCCGATCACCGCCACCACCTTGCGCTCGTCGCCCTTGCGCTGCGCGGCGATGGCCATGCCCAGCGCCGCCGAGATCGAGGTGGACGAGTGGCCGACGCCGAAGGTGTCGTACTCGCTTTCCTCGCGCTTGGGGAACGGCGCCACGCCGTCCTTCTGCTTGACCGTGTGGATCCGGTCGCGGCGCCCGGTGAGGATCTTGTGCGGATAGGTCTGGTGGCCGACGTCCCAGACCAGCTGGTCGATCGGCGTCTGGTACAGGTAGTGCAGCGCCACGGTCAGCTCGATCACCCCCAGGCCGGCGGCGAAGTGGCCGCCGCTGCGACCCACCGACTCGATCAGGTAGGCGCGCAGCTCCTCGGCGACGGCGGTGAGCTCGGCCTCGTCGAACCTGCGCAGATCGTCGGGAGTCTGGATGCGCGCCAGGCGCGGGTAGCGGGTGGAATCGATCATCGTCATGGCTTTCAGCTGAAGCGGTATTTTCGCCCCCATCCTCAGACGGGGCAAGCAAACCGGTTCAGCTGTCAGCGGGAAGTGACGAAATGTCGCAGGGGAGGCTGGTCGCCGCAAGGCTTGACCTGACGGTCAGTCAGGCGCTGCGCCACGCGCCACCGGCTGACGGCCGTACAGGTCCAACGCGACCTGCCCGGGAAGAGATCACACCCTAGGCGAATCGACATTCAAGCCCCCGGGATATCGATGCCAGGCAAACCTCCCTTCCCCCGCTTGCGGGGGAAGGTGCCCGCAGGGCGGATGGGGG
>DNXT01000244.1:0-2384 GCA_003505795.1 Lysobacteraceae bacterium
TTCCCTACACGACGCTCTTCCGATCTCTGGCCGGCACCGACCGCGAGGCGGCGATCGGCATCGCCCACGACCTGCGCGGCGACCTCGCCCAATTGCTGGTGCTGCACGAACTGCACTGCGCGATCGGCGTCGCCACCTACGGCGGCAGCGGCGACCCGCTGGCCGCGCCGGCGGAACTGCTGCAGGCCGCCGTCCCGCGCCCGCTGTTCTCCACCTAGCGGCGGGATTTGCGCAGCGCGCCCATGACCTTCGACACTGACCGTGGACGCGCTTGGGTTTAGAGTGCCCGCCACGGCCCCGGCAACGGGGCTTCCTTCTTGCTTGTGACCTTCCGTTTCCGGAGCCCGACACGTGACCTTGCGCAAACCCCATTTCCTGACGCTGTCCCTGGCCATCGCCGCCGCGCTGAGCGGCTGCAAGAAGCCGGACGAGGCGCCTGCCGCCGCCCCGGCCGAAACCGCCAGCGCTCCGCAGGCGCTGACCCTCGACGAATCCAAGCTGCCGCCGGTCAACGAGTTCAAGGCCGCCGACATCGACAGCGGCGCCAACGTCTGCACCGACCTCAACGCCTACGCCAACGCCAAGTTCCTGGCCGCCAACCCGGTACCGGGCGACCGCACCAGCTGGGGCGCGTTCGAGATGCTGGACGAGCGCTCCAGCTCGGTGCAGCACCAGCTGGTCGAGCAGGCGGCCGCCGACAAGAACGCCTCGGGCGTGGAGAAGATCGTCGGCGACCTCTGGGCCACCGGCATGGACGAGGCCAAGATCAACGCCCAGGGCATCGAGCCGCTGCAGCCGGAACTGGCCGCCATCGACGGCATCACCGACCAGGCCAAGCTGGTCGACTACCTGCGCAGCAGCGCCGCCAAGGGCCAGAACGAGCTCTTCAGCTTCGGCGCCGAGGCCGACTTCAAGAACTCCAGCGTCAACCTGGCCTATGCCGCCCAGGGCGGCCTGGGCCTGCCGGATCCGGAGTACTACACCAGCGCCGACAACAAGGCCAAGCTGGACGCCTACCAGGCCCACATCGCCAAGGTGCTGGAACTGTCCGGCGTCGCCGCCGCCGATGCCGCCGCGCAGGCCAAGCAGGTGGTCGCGTTCGAGACCCGCCTGGCCAAGGTCTCCAAGACCAGCACCCAGCTGTCGCGCGACGCGTCGCTGTTCTACAACCCGGTCACCCTGGCCGAGGCCGACAAGCTGACCCCGAACTGGTCGTGGACCGAGTTCTTCAAGTCGCAGGGCGTGGCCGCGCCGGAGAAGTTCTCGCTGGCGATCCCGGCCTTCCATCAGGAAGTCAGCAAGATGATCGCCGACACCGATCCGGCGACCTGGCGCGCCTACCTGCGTTTCCACGCCGTCGACGGCGCCTCGCCGTTCCTGAGCCAGCCGTTCGTCGACGAGAACTTCGCGTTCTACAACAAGGAACTGCGCGGCCAGAAGGAAATCAAGCCGCGCTGGAAGCGGGTCCTGTCCACGATCAACAGCCAGGCCGGCGAGGCGCTGGGCCAGCTCTACGTCAAGGTCGCGTTCCCGGCCGATTCCAAGGCCAAGATGGAAACCCTGGTCGGCAACCTGCGCACCGCGCTGAAAGCGCGCATCGAGAAGCTGGACTGGATGAGCCCGGAGACCAAGGCCAAGGCCATCGCCAAGTGGGAGAGCTTCACCCCGAAGATCGGCTACCCGGACAAGTGGCGCGAGTGGAACGGCCTGGACACCGGCCGCGACAGCTACCTGGGCAACGTGCTGGCGGCGCAGGAGTTCAACTACAAGTGGAACCTGTCCAAGATCGGCCAGCCGGTGGACAAGACCGAATGGGGCATGAGCCCGCAGACGGTCAACGCCTACTACAACCCGCTGCAGAACGAGATCGTGTTCCCGGCCGCGATCCTGCAGCCGCCGTTCTTCGACCCGAACGCGCCCGAGGAAATGAACTACGGCGGCATCGGCGCGGTGATCGGCCACGAGATGACCCATGGCTACGACGACCAGGGCAGCCGCTTCGGCGCCGACGGCAACTTCATCCCGGATCCGGGCTGGTGGACGCAGAAGGACCTGGACGCGTTCAAGGCGCGCACCGGCAAGCTGGTGGCGCAGTTCGACGGCTACCGCACCGCCGCCGGCGACAAGGTCAAGGGCGACCTGACCCTGGGCGAGAACATCGCCGACCTGGGCGGCCTGAACACCGCCTACGACGCGATGAAGACCGCCACCGCCGGCAAGGACGATCCCAAGACCGACGGCATCACCCGCGACCAGCGCTTCTTCCTGAACTGGGCCACCGTGTGGCGCCGCAACTTCACCCCGGAAGAACTGGTGGTGCGGCTGAAGACCGACCCGCACGCGCCGGCCAACTTCCGCGCGATCGGCGCGCCGTCGAACATGCC
>DNXT01000244.1:2590-2776 GCA_003505795.1 Lysobacteraceae bacterium
CGCGCCGTCGAACATGCCGGCCTTCGCCGCCGCGTTCTCGTGCAAGCCGGGCGACGCGATGGTGCGCCAGGGCGACCAGCAGGTCGTGATCTGGTAATCGGCCACGGCGCCGGAAGACAGCGGAAGGCCCGGCATGTCCGGGCCTTCTTTTTGGGACTGCGGTCCCGACAGGCCTGCTGGCAGGGC
>DNXT01000101.1 GCA_003505795.1 Lysobacteraceae bacterium
CGAGGGCGGCCGTACCGTCGGTGCCGGCGTGGTCTCCAAGATCAACAAGTAAGTGCCTGCCCGGCGGGCCTCGGCCGGCCGGGAATGAGACGGGCGGCCGCTGCGGCCGCCGGATCGCGCGAATGGCGGGCCGGCTGAACCTCGGTCCGCCTTCGTTGTCTAAGGGTTTGCGATAAACGAGTCATTACGCCAGTAGCTCAATTGGCAGAGCAGCGGTCTCCAAAACCGCAGGTTGGGGGTTCGAGTCCCTCCTGGCGTGCCACTTTCGAGGTCGTACGGTCGTCGGACGGCCGTCCTGTAAAGAATATTGAGAAGTCCGCACACGGAGGTGCGGGCTCTTGCGAGGGAATCGCATTCAAGTGAACAGCAAAATAGAGTCTTCCAAGGGCGCCGCCTCCGGTGGCGACATCGCCAAGTACGTGATCTCCGCTGTCTTGCTGATTGCGGGGCTTTTCGTGTGGTTCTGGTTCTCCGCTCCCGAGCGCGCCGGCCAGCTGGGCTCGTGGGCGCCGCAGCTGCGCGGCCTGGCGGTGCTGGTCGGCCTGGTCGCCGGCGGCCTGGTGTTCCTGGGGACGACCCGGGGGCGCGATACCCGCGAGTTCCTGTCCGAATCCCGTTTCGAACTGCGCAAGGTGGTCTGGCCGACCCGGCAGGAGGCCATCCGCACCACCTGGGTCGTCGTCGTCGTCGTGATCATCCTCAGCCTGCTGTTGGGTGGGTTTGACTTCCTCATTCAGAAAGCGACCCAGTGGTTCCTGGGGCGGTAAGGAGAAACCCATGAAGCGTTGGTACGTCGTTCACGCCTATTCTGGCTTCGAGAAGTCGGTGGCGCAGGCCTTGCGCGACCGCATCGTCCGCGACGAGATGCAGGATCGCTTCGGCGACGTGCTGGTCCCGACCGAGGAAGTGGTGGAGATGCGCTCCGGCCAGAAGCGCCGTTCCGAGCGCAAGTTCTTCCCGGGCTACGTGCTGGTGCAGATCGAGACCCATGAAGAGGGCGGCATCCCGCGCATCGACAACGAGAGCTGGCATCTGGTCAAGGACACCTCCAAGGTGATGGGCTTCATCGGCGGCACCGCCGATCGCCCGCTGCCGATCCGCGACGACGAGGCGGCCGCCATTCTCGACCGCGTTCAGGAAGGCGTCGAGAAGCCGCGTCCGAAGGTGCTGTTCGAGCCGGGCCAGATGGTCCGCGTCACCGATGGCCCGTTCAACGACTTCAACGGCGTGGTGGAGGAGGTCAACTACGAGAAGAGCAGGCTGCGCGTGGCGGTGCTGATCTTCGGCCGTTCCACCCCGGTGGAGCTCGAGTTCGGCCAGGTCGAGAAAGGCTGAACAAGGCCTTCAGGCGCCCTGCGGCGCCGGCCCGGATTTGCTGGTATACTGCGCGGCTCGCTTCTGGCGAAGCCGGAAACGATGGCTGCCGCTCGGCGGCCGTCTGCGCAAGTCAAACGCGATGTCGGGACGCGTGATTTTCCCGGCGCGATGGGGAGCCTGCGGTACAAGGCGCTAGCACCCGGAGACCAATCAAATGGCAAAGAAAGTCGTCGGTTACATCAAGCTGCAGGTGAAGGCCGGTCAGGCCAACCCCTCGCCGCCGGTCGGTCCTGCGCTGGGTCAGCGCGGCCTGAACATCATGGAGTTCTGCAAGGCGTTCAACGCCGCCACGCAGAAGCTCGAGCCGGGTCTGCCGACCCCGGTCATCATCACGGCCTACTCGGACCGTACCTTCACGTTCATCACCAAGAGCACCCCGGCCAGCGTCCTGCTGAAGAAGGCCGCCGGCATCAGCTCCGGTTCCAAGCGCCCGAACACCGAGAAGGTGGGCAAGGTGACCCGCAAGCAGCTGGAAGAGATCGCCAAGGCGAAGGAAGCCGACCTGACGGCGGCCGAGCTGGAAGCGGCGGTGCGTACGATTGCGGGTTCGGCCCGCTCCATGGGCCTGGTGGTGGAGGGTTAATCAGATGGCACAGACCAAGCGTGAGAAGGCCATCAAGGCCGCCGTCGTTCCGGGCAAGGCGTACGCCTTCGAAGAAGCGATCAAGATCCTGAAGACCGCCACCAAGGCCAAGTTCGTCGAGTCCGTCGACGTCGCCGTGCGCCTGGGCGTGGACGCCAAGAAGTCCGACCAGCAGGTGCGCGGCTCGACCGTGCTGCCGGCCGGTACCGGCAAGAGCGTGCGCGTGGCCGTGTTCGCCCCGGCCGGCGCCAAGGCCGACGAGGCCCTGGCGGCCGGTGCCGAGGCGGTCGGCATGGACGACCTGGCCGAGAAGATGCAGGCCGGCGACCTGAACTACGACGTCGTCATCGCCACCCCGGACGCCATGCGCGTCGTCGGCAAGCTCGGCACCGTGCTGGGCCCGCGCGGCCTGATGCCGAACCCGAAGGTCGGCACCGTGTCGCCGAACCCGGGCGAGGCGGTCAAGAACGCCAAGTCGGGCCAGGTGCGCTACCGCACCGACAAGGCCGGCATCATCCACTGCACCATCGGCAAGGCCAGCTTCGACGACGAAGCGCTGAAGTCGAACCTGCAGGCGCTGCTGGCCGACCTGGTCAAGGCCAAGCCGGCCACCTCCAAGGGTACCTACCTGCAGAAGGTGTCGCTGAGCTCGACCATGGGCCCGGGCGTGACGGTCGACCAGTCGTCGCTGTCGCTGAAGTGATCAAGCCGCGACGGGTCCGGTAACGGGCCCGCCGCGTCGCAGTGGTAAAGGTTTCATCCGCCGTCGCTGTCGATGGCGGGGTTCGCCGCCTCCAAAGAGGCGATGGACATTTTTGAAGGCGACTGCCGGTGATCCGTCACCGGCAGTAGCCGTCAAAGACCGCAGGTGCGGTTGGCGCAGTTCGACGACGGGCACGGAAGCTCGCAATGGCAGGGAGTCGCCGTCGAACCAGCGGAACCGCTTAATCCGCTTCCCCGTGGAGCCGGCCTGCGTAGATGGTGTCGCCCTTCTGGAGTTTTCTGGTTCACGCACGTCTGGGGCAACCCGGGTTGGCCCACTCCAGGTCTAGAACGGCCACCACCGGAACATCGGTCGATGTTCCCGGCGTCCAGGAAGGATGCCGCCCTGGACCGCAAGCGGCAGGAGCCGTGAGCGGAGTTCAATTGGAGGAGTGCAATGGCTCTCAATCTGTCCCAGAAGCAAGAAGTAGTCGCCGAGCTGGCAGACGTCGCCGCCAAGGCCCACTCCTTGATCGCAGCCGAATACGCTGGCACCACGGTCGCTCAGATGACCGCGATGCGCAAGCAGGCCCGCGAGACCGGTGTTTTCTTGAAAGTCGTCAAGAACACGCTGGCCGCGCGCGCCGTCGAAGGCACCGAGTTCGCATGTGCACAGGACAAGCTGGTTGGTCCGCTGCTGTACGCGTTCTCGCTCGAGGAGCCCGGCGCCGCCGGTCGCCTGATCAAGGATTTTGCCAAGAACAACGACAAGCTGCAGGCGAAGGTGGTGGCGATCGGCGGGGAAGTGTTCCCGGCCAGCCACGTCGACGTGCTGGCCTCGCTGCCGACCCGTGATCAGGCCCTGGCCATGCTGGCCCGCGTCCTGGCCGAGCCGGCCGCCATGTTCGCGCGCGCCGTCAAGGCCGTGGCCGACAAGCAGGGTGGCGGCGAAGCCGCCGAAGCTGCCGAGCCGGCCGCCGAAACCGCCTGAGTCCGACGTTTTCGTGGTTCCGCAAGGAACCTCAATCCAGAAAATAATCCAAAGGTAATCAAAATGTCCCTTACCAACGAACAGATCGTCGACGCCATCGCCGAGAAGTCCCTGATGGAAGTGATGGAGCTGGTCAAGGCCATCGAAGACAAGTTCGGCGTCTCCGCCGCCGCTCCGGTCGTCGCTGCCGGCCCGGCCGTCGCCGCCGCTGCCGTCGAAGAGCAGACCGAGTTCAACATCGTGCTGGTCGACGCCGGCGCCAAGAAGGTCGACGTGATCAAGGCCGTCCGCGCCATCACCGGCCTGGGCCTGAAGGAAGCCAAGGACCTCACCGAGGCCGGCGGCGTGCTGAAGGAAGGCGTGTCGAAGGAAGACGCCGACAAGTTCAAGAAGGACCTGGAAGCTGCTGGCGCGAAGGTCGAAGTCAAGTAACCCGACCTTGCATCGTCTGCGGTTCACGGCGATGCACTGAAGGCTGGGGGCGAAAGCTCCCGGCCTTTGGCCGTTACTGGGGGAGACCCGGTCCGGCATGGAAAAACCAACTTGCAGTACCCCGGAGTTGGTAGTTGGAAGTAGCGGGAGAAGGCGTGCTGGTGCCGGCAATACCAGCGACTTCCAACTGACAACTTAAGCGTGAGTCCCTCACAAGAGCAGCGCACATCCATGTGCGCGGGTTCTTTTTGTCATCCCATGGCCGCGGACGCGCGGCCTGTACAGCCCAAGGTGGAACCTCATGACGTCCTATTCGTTCACCGAAAAGAAGCGTATCCGCAAGGACTTCGGCAAGCAGCGCTCGATCCTCGAAGTGCCGTTCCTGCTGGCGATCCAGGTGGATTCCTATCGCGAATTCCTGCAGGAAGACGTGGAGCCGAGCAAGCGCAAGGACCACGGCCTGCATGCCGCCCTCAAGTCGGTGTTCCCGATTTCCAGCTACAGCGGCAACGCCGCGCTGGAGTACGTCGGCTACAAGCTCGGCGATCCGGTGTTCGACGAGCGCGAGTGCCGCCAGCGCGGCATGAGCTACGGCGCGCCGCTGCGCGTGACCGTGCGCCTGGTGATCTACGACCGCGAGTCGTCCACCAAGGCGATCAAGTACGTGAAGGAGCAGGAGGTCTATCTGGGCGAGATCCCGCTGATGACCGACAACGGCACCTTCATCGTCAACGGCACCGAGCGCGTCATCGTCTCGCAGCTGCACCGTTCGCCGGGCGTGTTCTTCGACCATGACCGCGGCAAGACCCACAGCTCGGGCAAGCTGCTGTACAGCGCCCGCATCATTCCCTACCGCGGCTCCTGGCTGGACTTCGAGTTCGACCCGAAGGACGCGCTGTTCACCCGTATCGACCGCCGCCGCAAGCTGCCGGTGTCGATCCTGCTGCGCGCGCTCGGCTACAACAACGAAGAGATGCTGGCCGAGTTCTTCGAGATCAACACCTTCCACATCAACCCGGACGAAGGCGTGCAGCTGGAGCTGGTGCCGGAGCGCCTGCGCGGCGAGACCCTGAACTTCGACCTGGCCGATGGCGACAAGGTCATCGTCGAGGCCGGCAAGCGCATCACCGCGCGCCACGTCAAGCAGCTGGAAGCCGCCGGCGTCGCCGCGCTGGCCGTGCCGGACGAGTACCTGGTCGGCCGCATCCTCTCGCACGACGTGGTCGATGCCTCGACCGGCGAGCTGCTGGCCAACGCCAACGACGAGATCAGCGAAGACCAGCTGGCCGCGTTCCGCAAGGCCGGCGTCGACGCCGTGGGCACGCTGTGGGTCAACGACCTGGATCGCGGCCCGTACCTGTCCAACACCCTGCGCATCGACCCGACCAAGACCCAGCTCGAGGCCCTGGTCGAGATCTACCGGATGATGCGTCCGGGCGAGCCGCCGACCAAGGACGCCGCGCAGAACCTGTTCCACAACCTGTTCTTCACCTTCGAGCGCTACGACCTGTCCACGGTCGGCCGCATGAAGTTCAACCGCCGTGTCGGCCGCAAGGAAGTCACCGGCGAGTCGGTGCTGTACGACAAGAAGTACTACGGCGAGCGCAACGACGAGGAGTCCAAGCGCCTGGTCGCCGCGCACGGCGACAGCTCCGACATCCTGGACGTGATCAAGGTCCTGACCGAGATCCGCAACGGCCGCGGCGTGGTCGACGACATCGACCACCTGGGCAACCGTCGCGTGCGTTCGGTCGGCGAGATGGCCGAGAACGTGTTCCGCGTGGGCTTGGTCCGCGTCGAGCGCGCGGTCAAGGAGCGCCTGTCGATGGCCGAGTCCGAGGGCCTGACCCCGCAGGAGCTGATCAACGCCAAGCCGGTGGCCGCCGCGATCAAGGAGTTCTTCGGCTCCTCGCAGCTGTCGCAGTTCATGGACCAGAACAACCCGCTGTCGGAAGTGACCCACAAGCGCCGCGTCTCGGCACTGGGCCCGGGCGGCCTGACCCGCGAGCGCGCCGGCTTCGAGGTGCGCGACGTGCATCCGACCCACTACGGCCGCGTCTGCACCATCGAGACCCCGGAAGGCCCGAACATCGGCCTGATCAACTCGCTGGCGGTGTTCGCCCGCACCAACTCGTACGGTTTCCTCGAGACGCCGTACCGCAAGGTGCACGACGGCAAGGTCTCCGACGAGGTCGAGTACCTGTCGGCGATCGAGGAAAACGAGTACGTCATCGCCCAGGCCAACGCGCTGACCGATTCCAAGAACATGCTGACCGAGCAGTTCGTGCCGTGCCGCTTCCAGGGCGAGTCGCTGCTCAAGCCGCCGGCGGAAGTGCACTTCATGGACGTCTCGCCGATGCAGACCGTATCGGTCGCCGCGGCGCTGGTGCCGTTCCTGGAGCACGACGACGCCAACCGCGCGCTGATGGGCGCCAACATGCAGCGCCAGGCCGTGCCGACGCTGCGTGCGCAGAAGCCGCTGGTCGGCACCGGCATCGAGCGCGCCGTGGCGCGTGACTCCGGCGTGACCGTGAACGCGGTGCGCGGCGGCGTGATCGAGCAGATCGACGCGGCCCGCATCGTGGTCAAGGTCAACGAGGAGGAGATCGTCGGCGCCACCGATGCCGGCGTGGACATCTACAACCTGATCAAGTACACCCGCTCGAACCAGAACACCTGCATCAACCAGCGTCCGCTGGTCAACGTGGGCGACGTGATCGCGCGCGGCGACGTGCTGGCCGACGGTCCGTCCACCGACATCGGCGAACTGGCCCTGGGCCAGAACATGCTGATCGCGTTCATGCCGTGGAACGGCTACAACTTCGAGGACTCCATCCTGCTCTCCGAGCGCGTGGTGGAAGAGGATCGCTACACCACGATCCACATCGAGGAGCTGACCTGCGTCGCCCGCGACACCAAGCTGGGACCGGAGGAGATCTCCGCCGACATCCCCAACGTCTCCGAGCAGGCGCTGAACCGCCTCGACGAGTCCGGCGTGGTGTACATCGGCGCCGAGGTGCGCGCCGGCGACATCATGGTCGGCAAGGTCACGCCGAAGGGCGAGAGCCAGCTGACCCCGGAAGAGAAGCTGCTGCGCGCGATCTTCGGCGAGAAGGCTTCGGACGTGAAGGACAGCTCGCTGCGCGTGCCGCCGGGCATGGACGGCACCGTCATCGACGTGCAGGTCTTCACCCGCGACGGCATCGAGAAGGACAAGCGCGCGCGCCAGATCGAGGAATCGGAGATCAAGCGCGTCAAGAAGGACTTCGACGACCAGTTCCGGATCCTGGAGGCGGCGATCTACGCGCGCCTGCGCTCGCAGATCGTCGGCAAGGTCGCCAACGGCGGCGCCGGCCTGAAGAAGGGCGACACCGTCACCGACGCCTACCTGGACGGCCTGAAGAAGTCCGACTGGTTCCAGCTGCGGATGAAGGACGAGGACGCCGCCGACGCGATCGAGCGCGCGCAGAAGCAGATCCAGGCGCACGAGAAGGAATTCGAGGCACGCTTCGCCGACAAGCGCGGCAAGATCACCCAGGGCGACGACCTCGCACCGGGCGTGCTGAAGATGGTCAAGGTGTTCCTGGCGGTGAAGCGCCGCATCCAGCCGGGCGACAAGATGGCCGGCCGCCACGGCAACAAGGGCGTGGTCTCCAACGTGGTGCCGGTCGAGGACATGCCGTACATGGCCGACGGCACCTCGGTGGACATCTGCCTCAACCCGCTGGGCGTGCCGTCGCGCATGAACATCGGCCAGATCCTGGAAGTGCACCTCGGCTGGGCCGCCAAGGGCCTGGGCAAGCGCATCCAGAAGATGCTGGACGAGCAGCGTGCGGTGAGCGAGCTGCGCGAGTTCCTCGGCAAGATCTACAACCACGACAAGAGCGTGGCCGGCGATCGCGTCGACCTGTCGCAGTTCAGCGATGCCGAGCTGCTGGGGCTGGCCAAGAACCTCACCGACGGCGTGCCGATGGCCACCCCGGTGTTCGACGGCGCGCACGAGGACGAGATCCGCGAGATGCTGAACCTGGCCTACCCGGACGGCGCCAGCGAAACCGAGCTGCTCGGCTTCAACGGCAGCAAGACCCAGATGCAGCTGTACGACGGCCGCACCGGCGAGGCGTTCGATCGCAAGACCACGGTCGGCTACATGCACTACCTGAAGCTGAACCACCTGGTCGACGACAAGATGCACGCGCGCTCGACCGGTCCGTACTCGCTCGTCACCCAGCAGCCGCTGGGCGGCAAGGCGCAGTTCGGCGGCCAGCGCTTCGGCGAAATGGAAGTCTGGGCGCTGGAAGCCTACGGCGCGGCCTACACCCTGCAGGAAATGCTGACGGTGAAGTCCGACGACGTGCAGGGCCGCAACCAGATGTACAAGAACATCGTCGATGGCGAGCACGAGATGGTCGCGGGCATGCCGGAATCCTTCAACGTGTTGGTGAAGGAAATCCGCTCGCTGGCCATCAACATGGAACTGGAAGACTGAGGGCAGGGAATGGGGAGTCGGAAATAGGGAATCGCTCGGCGCGTGCCAACAGGCCGCCGGCGCTTCTTCCTTCTCCGACTCCCCGCTTCCGACGATTCCCTATTCGCTATTCCCGATTCCCGGAGAAATCAAATGAAAGACCTGCTCAACCTCTTCAACCAGCAGCGCCAGACGCTGGACTTCGACGCGATCAAGATCGCGCTGGCCTCGCCGGACCTGATCCGCTCGTGGTCCTTCGGCGAAGTGAAGAAGCCGGAAACCATCAACTACCGTACCTTCAAGCCCGAGCGTGACGGCCTGTTCTGCGCCGCGATCTTCGGGCCGATCAAGGATTACGAGTGCCTGTGCGGCAAGTACAAGCGCATGAAGCACCGCGGCGTGGTCTGCGAGAAGTGCGGCACCGAGGTCACCCTGGCCAAGGTGCGCCGCGAGCGCATGGGCCACATCGACCTGGCCTCGCCGGTCGCGCACATCTGGTTCCTCAAGTCGCTGCCCTCGCGCATCGGCCTGATGCTGGACATGACCCTGCGCGACATCGAGCGCGTGCTGTACTTCGAAGCCTACGTGGTGACCGAGCCGGGCCTGACCTCGCTCGAGCGCCGCCAGCTGCTGACCGAGGAACAGTACCTGACCGCGCGCCAGGAGCACGGCGACGACTTCGACGCCGCGATGGGCGCCGAGGCCGTGTACGAGCTGCTGCGCACGATCGACCTGCAGTCGGAGATGACCCGCCTGCGCGAGGAGATCGCCGGCACCGGTTCGGAGACCAAGCTCAAGCGCCTGACCAAGCGCATCAAGCTGGTCGAGGCGTTCCTGGAGTCGGGCAACCGTCCGGAGTGGATGGTGATGACCGTGCTGCCGGTGCTGCCGCCGGACCTGCGCCCGCTGGTCCCGCTGGACGGCGGCCGCTTCGCGACCTCCGACCTCAACGACCTGTACCGCCGCGTCATCAACCGCAACAACCGCCTGCGCCGCCTGCTCGAGCTGAACGCGCCGGACATCATCGTGCGCAACGAGAAGCGCATGCTGCAGGAGTCGGTCGACGCGCTGCTGGACAACGGCCGCCGCGGCCGTGCCATCACCGGCACCAACAAGCGCCCGCTGAAGTCGCTGGCCGACATGATCAAGGGCAAGCAGGGCCGGTTCCGCCAGAACCTGCTCGGCAAGCGCGTGGACTACTCCGGCCGTTCGGTCATCACCGTCGGTCCGTACCTGAAGCTGCACCAGTGCGGCCTGCCGAAGAAGATGGCGCTGGAGCTGTTCAAGCCGTTCGTGTTCGCCAAGCTGCAGCGCCGCGGCCTGGCCACCACGATCAAGGCCGCCAAGAAGCTGGTCGAGCGCGAAGAGGCCGAGGTGTGGGACATCCTCGAAGAGGTGATCCGCGAGCATCCGGTGCTGCTGAACCGCGCGCCGACCCTGCACCGCCTGGGCATCCAGGCGTTCGAGCCGGTGCTGATCGAGGGCAAGGCGATCCAGCTGCATCCGCTGGTCTGCACCGCGTTCAACGCCGACTTCGACGGTGACCAGATGGCCGTGCACGTGCCGCTCTCGCTGGAAGCCCAGCTGGAAGCGCGCGCGCTGATGATGTCCACCAACAACATCCTGTCGCCGGCCAACGGCGAGCCGATCATCGTGCCGTCGCAGGACGTGGTGCTGGGCCTGTACTACATGAGCCGCGCCCTGGAGAACAAGAAGGGCGAGGGCATGGTGTTCGCCAACACCAACGAGGTGAAGCGCGCCTACGACAACCGCGTGGTCGAGCTGCACGCCAAGGTCAAGGTTCGCATCGCGCAGACCGAGATCGACGCCGACGGCAACCGCACCAGGAAGACCTCGGTCGTGGACACCACGGTCGGGCGTGCGCTGCTGAGCGAGATCCTGCCCGACGGCCTGCCGTTCGAGCTGGCCAACACCGAGATGACCAAGAAGAACATCTCGCGCCTGATCAACTCC
The DNA here is from genome assembly GCA_003505795.1 of Lysobacteraceae bacterium. Classification (GTDB taxonomy): domain Bacteria; phylum Pseudomonadota; class Gammaproteobacteria; order Xanthomonadales; family Xanthomonadaceae; genus UBA8801. Next base: position 10,528 of record DNXT01000101.1, read on the forward strand.
AGCTACCGCATGCTGGGGCTGAAGGACACGGTGGTGTTCGCCGACAAGCTGATGTACACCGGCTACGCCTACGCGACCCGCGCCGGCGTGTCGATCGGCATCGACGACATGCTGATCCCGGACGAGAAGAAGGGCATCCTCACCGAGGCCGAGGCCGAGGTGCTGGAGATCCAGGAGCAGTACCAGTCGGGCCTGGTCACCGCCGGCGAGCGCTACAACAAGGTGGTCGACATCTGGTCGCGCACCAACGAGCGCATCGCCAAGGCGATGATGGACACCATCGGTACCGAGAAGGTCGAGAACGCCAAGGGCGAGACCATCGACCAGAAGTCGATGAACTCGCTGTACATCATGGCCGACTCCGGCGCGCGCGGTAGCCAGGCGCAGATCCGCCAGCTGGCCGGCATGCGCGGCCTGATGGCGCGCCCGGACGGCTCGATCATCGAGACGCCGATCAAGGCCAACTTCCGCGAAGGCCTGAACGTGCAGGAGTACTTCAACTCCACCCACGGCGCGCGCAAGGGCCTGGCCGATACCGCGCTGAAGACCGCCAACTCCGGCTACCTGACCCGTCGCCTGGTCGACGTGGCGCAGGACGTGGTGATCACCGAGGTCGACTGCGGCACCGTCGAGGGCCTGACCATGACCCCGATCGTGGAAGGCGGCGACGTGGTCGAGCCGCTGCGCGACCGCGTGCTGGGCCGCGTCGTGGCCGAGGACGTGTTCCTGCCGGGCAACGACGAGGAGCCGATCGTCACCCGCAACACGCTGCTCGACGAGCAGTGGGTGGCCAAGCTGGAAGAGGCCGGCGTGCAGTCGGTGAAGGTGCGTTCGACCATCACCTGCGAATCCGGTTTCGGCGTGTGCGGCCGCTGCTACGGCCGCGACCTGGCCCGTGGCCACCTGGTCAACATCGGCGAAGCGGTCGGCGTCATCGCCGCGCAGTCGATCGGCGAGCCGGGTACCCAGCTGACCATGCGTACGTTCCACATCGGTGGTGCGGCTTCGCGTGCGGCGGCGGTGGACAACATCACCGTCAAGACCACCGGTTCGGTCAAGTTCAACAACCTCAAGTCGGTCGAGCACGCCAGCGGCAACCTGGTCGCGGTGTCGCGTTCGGGCGAACTGTCGGTGCTCGACGGCCATGGCCGCGAGCGCGAGCGCTACAAGCTGCCGTACGGCGCCACCGTCAACGTCAAGGACGGCGCCGAGATCAAGGCCGGCCAGACCGTGGCGAACTGGGATCCGCACAACCACCCGATCGTGTCGGAAGTGGCCGGTTTCGTCCGTTTCGTGGACTTCATCGACGGCGTCACCGTCATCGAGAAGACCGACGAGCTGACCGGCCTGGCCTCGCGCGAGATCACCGATCCGAAGCGTCGCGGCTCGCAGGGCAAGGACCTGCGCCCGATCGTGCGCATCGTCGACGCCAAGGGCAACGACCTGTCGATCCCGGGCACCGACCTGCCGGCGCAGTACCTGCTGCCGCCGCGCTCGATCGTCAACCTGCAGGACGGCGCGGCGGTGGGCGTCGGCGACGTGGTCGCCAAGATCCCGCAGGAGGCCTCCAAGACCCGCGACATCACCGGCGGTCTGCCGCGCGTGGCCGACCTGTTCGAGGCGCGCAAGCCGAAGGATCCGGCGATCCTGGCCGAGCGTTCGGGCATCATCAGCTTCGGCAAGGACACCAAGGGCAAGCAGCGCCTGATCATCAAGGACACCGACGGGTCCGAGCACGAGGAGCTGATCCCGAAGTACCGCCAGATCATCGTGTTCGAAGGCGAGCACGTGACCAAGGGCGAGACCGTGGTGGACGGCGAGCCGAGCCCGCAGGACATCCTGCGCCTGCTGGGCGTCGAGCCGCTGGCGGCCTACCTGGTGAAGGAAATCCAGGACGTGTACCGCCTGCAGGGCGTGAAGATCAACGACAAGCACATCGAGGTGATCACCCGCCAGATGCTGCGCAAGGTCGAGATCACCGACCAGGGCGGCAGCAAGTTCCTGAATGGCGAGCAGGCCGAGCGCCAGCGCGTCATCGAGGAGAACGCCCGCCTGGTCAGCCGCAACGAGCTGCCGGCCAAGTTCGATCCGGTGCTGCTGGGCATCACCAAGGCCTCGCTGGCGACCGAGTCGTTCATCTCGGCCGCGTCGTTCCAGGAGACCACCCGCGTCCTCACCGAGGCGGCGGTCCGCGGCACCAGCGACAACCTGCGCGGCCTGAAGGAGAACGTGATCGTGGGTCGCCTGATCCCGGCCGGCACCGGCCTGGCGTACCACAGCCAGCGCCGTCGCGGCGCGTCCGGTCTCACCGAGTCCGAGATGCAGACCCTGGCCGGTTCCGCGCCGGTCGCCGAGTCCGTTCCGGCGGCTTCGGAAGTGGCCGCCGACGAGGAATAAGCCCCTCGTCGGATCCGGCCGCGGCAGCGGCCGGTCTCCAAGCGAAAGGGAGGGCAGGAAGCCCTCCGTTTTCCGGCCCCGGACGGGCCAGCAGGCGTGAAAACCCGTGTTGTTGACGGGAATTCCGCTTGCCAGCTATACTCCCCTGTCTCGGCAGGCCGTCCTTCGGCCTGCTGTCGTTTTCATGCACGAGGGCTTCGGTCCTCCATTCAGAAGAAACCACTGATGGCGACGATCAACCAGCTGGTTCGCAAGCCGCGGCAAGCGACCACCTACAAGAGTGCCTCCCCGGCGCTGGACAAGTGTCCGCAGCGCCGTGGCGTGTGCACGCGTGTCTACACCACCACCCCGAAGAAGCCGAACTCGGCCCTGCGCAAGGTCGCCAAGGTGCGCCTGACCAACCAGGAAGAGGTCATCAGCTACATCGGCGGCGAAGGCCACAACCTGCAGGAGCACTCCGTGGTCCTGATCCGCGGTGGCCGCGTCAAGGATTTGCCGGGTGTGCGTTACCACACTGTCCGCGGCTCGCTGGACGCCGCCGGCGTCGCCAAGCGTCGCCAGGGTCGTTCCAAGTACGGCGCCAAGCGTCCGAAGAGCTAAGGAAATCAACTAATGTCTCGTAAAGGTTCTACTCCGCAGCGCACCGTCCTGCCAGATCCCAAGCATGGCAGCGAAACCATTGCCCGCTTCATCAACATGGTGATGCAGAGTGGCAAGAAGTCGGTTGCAGAGAAAATCGTGTATGGCGCAATGGACGTCATCGGCGAAAAGAATCCGAATGCCATCGAACTGGTGCAGAAGGCGCTGGATAACGTGGCTCCGGGCGTGGAAGTCAAGTCGCGTCGTGTCGGCGGTGCCACCTACCAGGTGCCGGTCGAGGTGCGCGCTTCCCGCAAGATGGCGCTGGCCATGCGCTGGCTGATCGATTCCGCACGCAAGCGCGGCGAGAATTCGATGCCGCGCAAGCTGGCAGCCGAGCTGCTCGACGCCGCCGAAAACCGTGGCGGCGCTATCAAGAAGCGTGAAGAAACCCACCGCATGGCGGAAGCGAACAAGGCGTTCGCACACTACCGCTGGTGATGCCCCGGGCCTTGGTAACGGGGCCCTCCAGCACCATATGAGTGCTGCTTGTGGCGCCACTTGCGCCGCATCCAATCCGAAGGCCGCCGAAAGGCGGCGTTCGGCCATCCGAAATCCAAGAAATTGAGAGGCTCCCGTGGCCCGTTCCACTCCCATCGAGCGTTACCGCAACTTCGGCATCATGGCCCACATCGATGCCGGCAAGACCACCACGTCCGAGCGCATCCTGTTCTACACCGGCAAGAGCCACAAGATCGGTGAAGTGCACGATGGTGCCGCTACCATGGACTGGATGGAGCAGGAGCAGGAGCGTGGCATCACGATCCAGTCCGCTGCCACCACCGCGTTCTGGAAGGGCATGGACAAGTCGTTCCCGGAGCACCGCTTCAACATCATCGACACCCCCGGGCACGTCGACTTCACCATCGAAGTGGAGCGCTCGCTGCGCGTGCTCGACGGTGCGGTGTTCGTGCTGTGCGCCGTCGGTGGCGTGCAGCCGCAGTCGGAGACCGTGTGGCGCCAGGCCAACAAGTACCACGTGCCGCGCATCGCGTTCGTCAACAAGATGGACCGCACCGGTGCCAACTTCTTCCGCGTTCGCGACCAGCTGAAGGCCCGCCTGGGCGCCGTGCCGGTGCCGATGCAGGTGCCGATCGGCGCCGAGGAAGGCTTCGACGGCGTGGTCGACCTGCTGAAGATGAAGGCGATCCACTGGGATGCCGCCAGCCAGGGCATGACCTTCGAGTACCGCGAGATCCCGGCCGAACTGCAGGCGCAGGCCGAAGAGGCCCGCAACTTCATGGTCGAGACCGCCGCCGAGGCCAACGAGGAGCTGATGGAGAAGTACCTGGGCGGCGAAGAGCTGTCCGAGGATGAGATCATCTCCGCGCTGCGCACCCGTACCCTGGCCACCGAGATCGTGCCGATGTACTGCGGCTCGGCGTTCAAGAACAAGGGCGTGCAGGCCATGCTCGACGGCGTCATCAACCTGCTGCCGTCGCCGGTGGACGTGCCTGACGTGAAGGGCGTGGACGTCGACGACGAGACCAAGGAGATGTCGCGCAAGTCCGACGACAAGGCGCCGTTCTCCTCGCTGGCGTTCAAGATCATCACCGACCCGTTCGTCGGCGCGCTGACCTTCTTCCGTGTCTACTCGGGCACGCTGAACGGCGGCGACACCGTGCTGAACTCGGTGAAGAACAAGAAGGAGCGCATCGGCCGCATCCTGCAGATGCACTCCAACAACCGCGAAGAGATCAAGGAAGTGCTGGCCGGCGACATCGCCGCGGCGGTGGGCCTGAAGGACACCACCACCGGCGACACCCTGTGCTCGGTCGATCACCCGATCGTGCTCGAGCGCATGACCTTCCCGGAGCCGGTCATCTCGATGGCCGTCGAGCCGAAGACCAAGTCGGACCAGGAGAAGATGGGCCTGGCGCTGGGTCGCCTGGCGCAGGAGGATCCGTCGTTCCGCGTCAAGACCGACGAGGAGTCCGGCCAGACCATCATCTCGGGCATGGGCGAGCTGCACCTGGACATCATCGTCGACCGCCTCAAGCGCGAGTTCAACGTCGAAGCCAACGTCGGCAAGCCGCAGGTGGCCTACCGCGAGACCATCCAGCTGGCCGACGTCAAGTCCGACTACAAGCACGCCAAGCAGTCCGGCGGCAAGGGCCAGTACGGCCACGTGGTGATCGAGCTGTCGCCGCTGACCGCCGAGGACCGCGCCAACGAGAAGCTGGCCGCGGACATCAAGGACGACTTCCTGTTCATCAACGACATCACCGGCGGCGTGATCCCGAAGGAATTCATCCCGTCGGTGGAGAAGGGCCTGCGCGAGACCATCACCAGCGGCCCGCTGGCCGGCTTCCCGGTGGTGGACGTGAAGGTCAAGCTGGTGTTCGGCTCGTACCACGACGTCGACTCCTCGGAAATGGCGTTCAAGCTGGCCGCGTCGATGGCCTTCAAGCAGGGCTTCGCCAAGGCGCGCCCGGTGCTGCTGGAGCCGATCATGAAGGTCGAGATCGTGACCCCGGACGACTACCAGGGCGACGTGATGGGCGACGTGAGCCGTCGTCGCGGCGTGCTGCAGGGTTCGGACACCAGCGGTGACGGTTCGGCCAGCATCATCAACGCGATGATCCCGCTGGGCGAGATGTTCGGCTACGCCACCCAGCTGCGTTCGATGACGCAGGGGCGCGCCACGTTCACGATGGAATTCGACCACTACGAGCCGGCGCCGAACAACATCGCCGAAACCGTCGTCAAGAAGTCCTGAGCCCCCGCTCAGGACCTTCATCCCTCTTTCTGAATTACCAAGGTAGATAACAATGGCAAAGGGTAAGTTCGAGCGCACC
>DNXT01000102.1 GCA_003505795.1 Lysobacteraceae bacterium
GCGGCGCCGGCAGCACCGCCGCCAGCCGTGCCGCTTCGGCCGGCGAAAGGCGCGCGGCGTCCTTGCCCCAGAACTGGCGCGCCGCGGCCTGCACGCCATACACGCCGTCGCCGAACTCGGCGATGTTGGCGTAGACCTCGATGATCCGCCGCTTGGACCACAGCGCCTCGATCAGCACCGTGTACCAGGCTTCCAGGCCCTTGCGCACCCAGCTGCGCCCCTGCCAGAGGAACAGGTTCTTCGCCACCTGCTGGCTGATCGTGCTGGCGCCGCGCAGGCGCCCGCCCCTGGCGTTGTGGTCGCGCGCCTTCTCGATCGCCTGCAGGTCGAAACCGCGATGCAGCGGGAAACGCTGGTCCTCGGCCGCGACCAGGGAGATCGGGACGCTGGGCGCGATGCGCTCCAGGTCGCGCCACTCGTGGCGAAGCCGGAAACTCCAGTCGCCGCTGCCCCAGGCGCCGACGCAGCGCCACGCCATCACCGAACTCACCGGCGGATCGACGAAGCGCAGCACCGCCACCTGCAGCACGCTGGCCACGGCAAACAGGAACGGCAACGCCAGCACCCAGCGCCACCAGCGGCGGCGCGCGGGCAGTGCCGCGTCCTTGTGAATCCGGTCGTCCGCCCCCATTGTCGCGTGATCCCCTCGAATCGATTGCCTGCTGCATTATCCGGCAACAGGAACCCGTCACCCATGTCCGAAATCCATTCCATGCCAGAGCCCGACCAGCTGACCCGCTTCCTGCTGCAGGAGGCCGGCGTGCGCGGCGTCCACGTGCGGCTGGGACCGGCCTGGCAGGACATCCTCGGCCAGTCCCGCTATCCGCGCCTGGCCAAGCGGCTGCTCGGCGAAGCCTGCGTCGCCTCGGCGCTGTTCACCGGCCACACCAAGGTCGACGGCCGCCTGTCCATCCAGCTGCGCGGCAGCGAGCCGCTGCGCGCCCTGTTCGCCGAATGCACCGCGGCCGGCACCCTGCGCGGCATCGCCCAGGTGAGCGAAGGCCAGGACGCTCCGGCGGACCTGCGCGATCTCGGCGACTCCGCGCTGCTGGCGATCACGGTCGAGAATCCCGGGCTGGACCCGCGCGAACCGCAGCGCTACCAGAGCCTGGTCGCGCTCGCCTCGGCCGAGCTCGGCGACGCGTTCGAGGCCTATTTCCGCCAGTCCGAGCAGTTGCCGACCCGCCTGCTGCTGGCGGCCGACGACGAGCATGCCGCGGGCCTGCTGCTGCAGAAGCTTCCGGGCGACGCCGGCGACGCCGACGGCTGGACCCGCATCGGCGCGCTGTTCGACACGCTGGCCGAGCCGGAACTGCTCGCGACCTCCGCGGGAGACCTCCTGCACCGGCTTTTCCACCAGCAGTCGCTGCAGGTGCTCGGCGCCCGGGACCTGTCCTTCGCCTGCTCCTGCTCGCGCGAGCGGGTCGAGGCGATGCTGCAGTCGCTCGGCGAGGAGGAGGCCCGCGCCGCCGCCGAGGCCACCGGCGCGGTCGAGGTCCGCTGCGAATTCTGCGGCAGGCAGTATCACTTCCCATTGACCGAATTCGGAGTATTGTTCGCCGAGGTGCCGGCGCATTCGCCGCCACCGGAAAGGTTGCAATAGTCAAGTAACGAGTTGCGTTCTGGGGAGGACGGGGACTTGTTAAATATTCATAAACACCCTAGCATCTTCACCCCGGCTTCCCGGGAACTTAACGCCTGTCTCGGTGTCTGAACGCACGTCATGCGAAACCTGCTGCGCCTGCCCCTAGCCCTGATGATCGCCCTCGCGGCGGCCACGGGCGCGCATGCGCAGAGCCGGGACAACGGCACCGTGTTGCCGGTCTGGAACAAGGGCAGCGGCAAGGTCGAGGCGTTCCTCTACCTCGAACCCACCGGCGAGCAGAAGGCCGGCGCGCGCTGGCATTTCGGCCGTAACTCGCTCGATGCCGCGTTCGGCCTTTCCTCCGGCGACTCGCTCGGCCTGCTGTGCAACAGCAGCCGCGGCACCAGCATCAGCGGGCTGGCCAGCCACTGCATGCTCGCCAGCCTGGGCGACGACGATGACGACCTGGACCGCCACATTTCCGCGACGGCCGGCTTCAACCGTCCCGGCGGGCGCATGGCGGTCAGTGCCGGCACCGGGCGCGACACGCTTCCGGCATGGCTGACCGGCAACGTGAAGTCGCCCTCCAGCCGGATGGAGCAGAACGACCTGACCGTGTTCGGCCAGAAGAACATCGGCCGCGAGGGCTTCGTCTCCATCGGCGGCACCTATGCCAAGGCCCGGCTGGTCCCCCTGTCCGATGCGACCCCGGCCCTGGCCGATCGCTGGGACAGCAAGACCCTCAGCATCGGCGGCGGCTACGGTGCCTTCAGCGCCAACATCGTCGGCCGCGTCGTCGACGTCCCGGGACAGCCGGAGAAATGGGAAGGCCTGGGCCTGGGCCTGACCTGGCGGACCCCGTGGAGCGGCCAGCTCACGGTCGGCGCCGAGAACATCGTGACCCGCGGCAAGAATCCCTTCGCCCCCAACAACGACAGCAACAGCGACGGCACGGTCCCCTACGTGAGATACGAGCAGGACCTGTAAGTCGCCGGAAAACATGGAAATTCCAGGAGGCGCGACCTGAACGGGGTTGCGCCTTCTTCGTTGCAGCAGCAGGGCCGATTTCACGCAGCCCTCCCCATCCATTAACGGGACTTTAATTCTTCCTCCAACGCATATACCATCGGTTCACCCTGACGGTTTTGGCTCCGCTCTTTTCGGAACCCCTGCAGGCAAACCCTTGGCAGTACCCAAGATCTCACTTGGAGAGAGAGCTAATGAATTGCAAGTCCAACAAGCTGCGCGACGCAGTCGTGCTCGCGCTGGTCGTGGGCGCCGGCGGCGCTGCCGCTCCCGCCTTCGCCCAGGACACCACGGCCACCACCAACCTGGACAAGATCGAAGTCACCGGCTCGCGTATCCGCGGCTCCGAAATGGAGACCCAGCAGCCGGTGATCTCGCTGGATCGCCAGACGCTCGAGAAGCAGGGCTTCACCTCGGTCGCCGACGTTCTGCAGAACCTCACCTCCGCAGGCTCGCCCGCCATCGCACGCGCCGAAGCGCTCGCTTCGGGTGAGAACGTCGGCGGTTACTACATCGACATCCGCAACCTGGGCGCGCCGCGCACCCTGGTGCTGATGAACGGCAAGCGTCTCGGTGCGACCACCGGCGGCTATCAGGACCTGAGCCAGATTCCGTTCTCGGCCATCGAGCGCATCGACATCCTGAAGGACGGCGCCTCTTCGATCTACGGCTCCGACGCGATTGCCGGCGTGGTCAATGTCATCACCCGCAAGCGCTTCGATGGCGCCGAGGCTGGCGTGTACTTCGGCCAGTACAGCCAAGGCGACGGCGATACCGAGCAGTACTCCTTCACCATCGGCTCGCAGGGCGAGCGTGGCGGCGTGACGCTCTCCGCCGAATACAACAAGCAGGACCCGGTATTCGCCAAGGACCGCGAGTTCAGCAAGTATGGCAACGCTGGTCCCGACTACCCGGGTTCGGGCTGGAGCCCGGTGAGCCACAATGGCTCGTGGTCGGGTCCCTGCGGCCCGGGCGGCGCCACCACGTGGTGCACACTGAACGAAGGTGGCGATCCGACCAACGTGGCGGACTATCATCCGCTCACCGCAGACGAGTACGCCAACTCGAACGAGCAGATGTTCCTGCAGACCGGCATCGAGCGTAAGTCGCTGTACGCCAATGCGAACTACGATCTGACCGACAGCATCACCTTCAACGCGGACCTGCTGTACAACCACCGCACCACCGACCAGCAGATCGCCGGCTATCCGTACCAGTCGGGCTCGTTCGGCACGCCGCTGGATGCCGACAGCGCGTTCAATCCGGTTGGAACCGATGTCGCCTTCCGCCGCCGCCTGTGGGAAGTGCCGCGCACCACCCAGAGCGAACTGAAGACGATCCGCTTCGCCCCGACGATCAGCGGCTACTTCGAGGTGGGCGAGAAGGCGTGGGACTGGGACGTCGGTGCACTGTGGAACCGCAACGATTCGGTCAAGACCGGTCACGGCGACATGAGCCTGATCGCGGCCGAGCAGGCACTTGGCCCGTCCTTCATCAACGCCAACGGCGTCGCGCAGTGCGGCACCGCCGCCGATCCGATCGATCTGGGTTCGTGCCGTCCGTGGAATCCGCTGCTGCCCTACGGCGTGGCCGGCCAGGGCTCGCTTGCCGATCCGGACCTGCAGACCTTCCTGTTCCCGTATTACACCGACACCGGTCGCGTTAAGACCAACAGCTATACCGCCAACCTGTCGGGCAGCATCGTCACCCTGCCAGCCGGCGATCTCGGCTTGGCCGTGGGTTATGAGCACCGCGAAGAAATCGGTCGCTTCGTGCCCGACGCGTTCAACCAGTCAGGTCAGAGCACTGGCCTGGCGGCGACGACGACCGAAGGCGAGTACGAGCTGGACGAGTTCTACCTCGAGCTGAATGTTCCGATCCTGTCGGATCTGCCGTTCGCCAAGGAGCTGACCTTCAACGTGGCCAGCCGCTACTCGGACTACAGCAACTTCGGCGACACCATCAACTCGAAGTTCGGCTTCGTGTGGCGTCCGCTGGACGAACTGCTGGTTCGCGGCACGTATGCCGAAGGCTTCCGCGCTCCGACCATCGACAACCTGTACGGCGGCATCGGCAGCAGCTTCGAGTCCTACGTCGATCCGTGCGGCATCGGCGCACCGGCCAGTGTCAACGGTAATGCCGCGTGTAATGCCGCTGGCGTGCCACTGGGCTACACCCAGCTCGGCCAGGGCCTGACCCCCTGCACGACGTATCCGTGCCAGACGCCAGACCAGTTCATCAGCGGCTCCAACCCGAACCTGCTGCCGGAGAAGTCCAAGAGCCGCACCGCCGGCCTGGTCTGGAGCCCGCGCTGGGTCGAAGGTCTGACCGTCTCGCTTGACTGGTACCGCTACGAGCTGAGCGACGCCATCATCTCCGACAGCGTCGACCGCATCCTGCGTGATTGCTATGTGCTCGGCAATTCCGCGCGTTGCGACGGCATCACCCGCGCCGCCGACGGTCACATCACCAGCATGTTCTTCGGCCTGGCCAACTTGGGCAGCCTGGAGACCGAAGGCTATGACCTCGGCATCAAGTACCGTCTGCCGGAGCTGGGCATCGGTCAGTTCACCATCGACTGGCAGAACAGCTACGTCAGCAAGTACGACGAAGCCAGCCAGAACAGCGATGGCGAAGACATCATGGTCGGCGGCGTCGGTGCCGATGGCGTGTTCCGCCTGCGTTCCAACCTGGGCATCAACTGGGAACTGGGCGACTTCGGCGTGAACTACACCGCCCGCTACTACTCGGGCATGAAGGAAAGCTGCGTCACCAACCGTCCTTGCACCGATCCTGACCACTTCGCCAATGGCGAAGCCGATCCGATCCGCTGGACGGGCTCCAACACCTTCCATGACCTGCAGGTCAGCTGGAAGGCACCGTGGAACGCTTCGATCGCAATCGGTGCGAACAACGTGTTCGATCACCGCGCTGCGATCATGTTCTCGGCTCCGAGCAGCAACTTCCCGTACTACGGTGGCTTCGATATCGGCCGCTTCATCTACGCGAAGTACACCCAGCGCTTCTAAGCGTCTGGCACAACCCCGCAATGGACTGCGGGGGATTGGGATATGAAGATGGCCCCGGGAAACCGGGGCCATTTTTTTGCCTTCTAGCGCTATTGGGCTTCACTATCGCAGGCTGCCCACTGCATGCTCATCTGCTGTATCGAGTCATAACGTCGCTTACCCCGGGATCAACGTCTGGATCACATGCTCGACGTAGGCCTCGAACTCCTCGCGCGCCTGCTTGGGCTGCTGCAGCTGCAATGACAGCTGCAGGAAGCCGACGTAGGCGGCATAGGCCAGGCGCGCGCGATGCTGGGCGTCGGTGCGGCTGAGGCCGGCCTGGCGGAACGAGGCCACCAGGTAGTCCATGCGGCGCTGCGAAACCCGGTCGATCACCGGGCGCACCGCCGGGTGATCCAGCGCCTTCAGCAGCTCGCTGTAGATGACATGCGGCTTGACCTCGTGCGCGACCAGCTGGAACAGCGCGCGCAGGCGCACGCTCGGGTCGGCCACTTCCTCCAGGCTGCCGAACACCTGTTCCTGCTCGAACAGCTCCCAGCGCTCCAGCGCGGCCTGGAGCAACGCATCCCGCGACGGGAAATGCCAGTAGAAGCTGCCCTTGGTGACGCCCAGGCGGCGCGCCAGCGGCTCGACCGCGACCGCTCCCACGCCTTGCTCGGCAATCAGGTCCAACGCGGCCTGCGCCCAATCTTCCGCGCTGAGGCGTGTATTGCGGCCATTGCCGCCGCGCGCCGGGGAGGAACCCGAATCGTTATCGTCGCTCATCGGTCGATTTAACCATACGCCACGGTTGGTTGCAGTATGTAGCGCCGGAATGGCCGGCAAGGCGCAGTCGATTCAGTCACTTACACTCCATACCCAGGAGTATTGACAGCGAACCGGATGCGTCCATACTATAAAGTATGGACGACGATACCCTTCAAGCCCTCCCGGGAGAGCCGATCCGGCTGGCCGGCGCGGCCTCGGCGCGCCTGGCCGCCTCGGTGCGAGGCCGCGCCGGCGGCATTCCGGTGCTGCTCGCGCACGGCTTCGGCCAGACCCGCAATGCCTGGGATTCCACCGCGGCCGCACTGGCCGAGGCGGGATACCGCAGCATCGCCTACGATGCGCGCGGCCACGGCGAGTCGGACTGGAACGACCCGGCCACCGCCTACAGCGGCGAACAGTTCACCGACGACCTGATCGTCATCGCCGGCGAGATGGAAGAGCCTCCGGTGCTGGTCGCGGCATCGATGGGCGGGCTGTTCGGCCTGCTCGCCGAGGCGCGCTGGCCGGGCCTGTTCCGGGCCATGGTGCTGGTCGACATCACGCCGCGCTGGGACACCTCCGGCGTGGAGCGTATCCTCGCGTTCATGACCGCCCATCCGGACGGCTTCGATTCGCTGCAGATCGCCGCCGACGCGATCTCCGCCTATCTGCCGCACCGGCCGCGCAAATCCGAGGACAGCCTGCGCCGGCTGCTGCGCCCGGGCGCCAGCGGCCGCTGGTACTGGCACTGGGACCCGCGCCTGATCTGCGAGCTCGCCGGTGGCGACGCCGCGCAGCAGCAGGCGGTGATGGTCGAGGCCGCGCGCCGGATCCGCTGCCCGGTGCTGCTGGTGAGCGGCGGCCGCAGCGACCTGGTGACGCCGCAGACCGTCGCCGAGTTCCTGTCGCTGGTCCCGCACGCGCGGCACGTGCAGTTGCCGGACGCCACGCACATGGTGGCCGGCGACGACAACACCGCATTTACCGCCACTGTGTTGCATTATCTGGACGCGTTGTCCCCGGCTGACGCCACTGCGACGTCCAACACCACTGAGCACGTCACTGGAGCAAGACCATGAGCATCGTTGCGCCGTTCCTTCTCGTCCTGCTGGCAGCCGGCTTCGCCGCCTACCACCGCATGCGCCTGGCGGCATGGGTCGCGATCAGCGCCACGCTGCTGGTCGCCGGCTGGCTGCTCGGCGCCCATGCCACCGCCACGATCGTGGCCGCTGCGCTGGTGGTGCTGATCGCCGCGCCGGTGCTGCTGCCGTTCCTGCGCAAGCCGCTGCTGACCGCGCCGCTGATGAAGTTCTTCCGCAAGGTGCTGCCGCCGCTGTCGCAGACCGAGCGCATCGCGCTGGAGACCGGCTCGGTCGGCTTCGAGGGCGAGCTGTTCACCGGCGACCCGGACTGGCAGAAGCTGCTCGACTATCCGAAGCCGCAGCTGACCGCCGAGGAACAGGCCTTCCTCGACGGCCCGGTCGAGGAGCTGTGCCGCATGATCAACGACTGGGAGATCACCCACGTCCACGCCGACCTGCCGCCGGAAATGTGGGACTTCATCAAGAAGAACAAGTTCTTCGGCATGATCATTCCCAAGCAGTTCGGCGGCCTCGGCTTCAGCGCGCTGGCCCACCACAAGGTGATCCAGAAGCTGGCCTCGGTCTCCAGCGTGGTCAGCTCCACCGTCGGCGTGCCCAATTCGCTCGGCCCCGGCGAGCTGCTCAACCATTACGGCACCCAGGAACAGAAGGACTACTACCTGCCGCGCCTGGCGATGGGCCAGGAAGTGCCCTGCTTCGGCCTGACCGGCCCGTTCGCCGGCTCCGACGCGACCTCGATCCCGGACTACGGCATCGTCTGCAAGGGCGAGTGGAACGGCGCCAACGTGCTCGGCGTCAAGCTCACCTTCGACAAGCGCTACATCACCCTGGCGCCGGTGGCGACGCTGATCGGGCTGGCGTTCCGGATGTACGACCCGGAAGGCCTGATCGGCGACACCAAGGACATCGGCATCACCCTGGCGCTGCTGCCGCGCGACACCGCCGGGGTGGAGATCGGCCGCCGCCACTTCCCGCTCAACTCGCCGTTCCAGAACGGCCCGATCCACGGCCGCGAGGTGTTCATCCCGCTCAGCCAGCTGATCGGCGGCGTGGACATGGTCGGCAAGGGCTGGAACATGCTCAACGAGTGCCTGGCCGTGGGCCGCTCGATCACCCTGCCTTCCACCGCCAGCGGCGGCGCCAAGTTCGGCGCGGTGGTGACCGGTTCCTACGCGCGCATCCGCAAGCAGTTCGGCCTGTCGGTCGGCCGCTTCGAGGGCGTGGAGGAAGCGCTGGCGCGGATCGGCGGCAAGGCCTACGCGATCAGTGCGCTGTCGCAGGCCACCGCCGCGGCGGTGGACCGCGGCGACGTGCCGTCGGTGCCGTCGGCGATCGCCAAGTACCACTGCACCACGATGGGCCGCGAAGTGGTCAGCGACATGATGGACGTGGTCGGCGGCAAGGGCATCATCCTGGGGCCGCGCAACTTCGCCGGCCGCGCCTGGCAGGCCGCGCCGATCGGCATCACCGTCGAGGGCGCCAACATCATGACCCGCAGCCTGCTGATCTTTGGCCAGGGCGCGATCCTGTGCCATCCGTGGGTGATGAAGGAAATGAAGGCGGCCCAGGATCCGGACACCAGGCGCGGCCTGGAGGAATTCGACCAGAACCTGTTCGGCCACATCCGCTTCGGCATCTCCAACGCGGTGCGCTCGTTCTGGTTCGGCATCACCGGCGCCCGCTTCGGTGCCGCGCCCGGCGACGACTACACCCGCCGCTTCTTCCGCAAGCTGGATCGCTATTCGGCCAACCTGGCGCTGATGGCCGACGTGTCGATGCTGATGCTCGGCGGCAAGCTCAAGTTCAAGGAATCGCTGTCCGGGCGCCTGGGCGACGTGCTCAGCCACGTGTACATGGCCAGCGCGATGCTCAAGCGCTACCACGACGAAGGCGCGCCGCAGGCCGAGCGCCCGCTGCTGGCCTGGGCGTTCCACGACAGCGTGCACAAGATCGAGGAGTCGCTGTCGGCGGCGCTGCGCAACTTCCCGATCCGCCCGGTCGGCTGGCTGATGTGGGCGCTGATCTTCCCGTTCGGGCGTCGCGCCGAAGCCCCGGGCGACCGCCTGTCGCGGCGCGTCGCGGCGTTGCTGATGGCGCCCAACGAGGCGCGCGACAGCCTCGCCCGCGGGGTGTTCCTGACCCCGTGCGAGAACAATCCGGGCGGCCGCATCGCCAGCTACCTGGCCAAGGCGGTGATGGCCGAGCCGGTGGAGCGCAAGTTCCTCAAGGCGCTCAAGAGCAAGGGCATCGAGGCGCTGGAGTTCGGCGCCCAGCTCGACGAGGCGGTGGCCGAGGGCGTGATCAACGCCGAGGAACGCAAGCTGCTGGAAGAGCTGCGCGAGATCACGATGGACACCATTACCGTCGACGATTTCGATGCGCACGAACTGCGCGCGGCCAGCTACTACGACCAGCCCAAGCCCGGACAGTCGCGCGAAGCGGCCTGAGCGGCGCAACACCACGACGGCGGGCCTCTGGGCCCGCCGTCCTCGCATCCGGATACCGAACATGAGCAACCTGCTTTCGCTGTACCGGCGCATGAGCCGCTGGCCCGCCGGCCGCTGGCTGTTCTCGCGCGCGGTCTGCCTAAAGGCGCCCTACTTCGCCACCATCTCCCCGCGCATCACGCGGCTGGAGCCGGGCCGCTGCGAGGCCCGCATCGCGCACCGGCGCAGGGTGCAGAACCACATCGGCACCGTGCATGCGATCGCGCTGTGCAACCTGGCCGAACTGACCGGCGGAGTGATGGTCGACGCCACACTGCCGGCGGGCATGCGCTGGATCCCCAAGGGCATGAGCGTGGAATACCTGAAGAAGGCCACCGGCACGATGCATGCGGCGGCGACGCCGGCGCTGCCGCTGCGCCAGGCCGACGAGGGCTACGAACTGCCGGTGGACGTGGAAGTATGCGACGACGCCGGCGAGCGCGTGTTCCGCGCCCGCATCGCGATGTGGGTGTCGCCGCGCAAAGCGGCGTAGCGGGCGGCCCCTCTCCCCTCGGGAGAGGGTTTGGGGAGAGGGTACGGGGCGAGCCGCGCGAGTTCAGCCAGCACGAGGCTTCGCCGGTAGCCTCGTCCGTCCCTTGCATGCCGCCCCTGCGGCATGCCTTCGGACCGGCTTCGCCGTCCGCTTCGGCAGCCTGCCTCGCGAGCGGGACAGCTTCCCCCGGAAAGGGGGCCGGCGTCGCAAAGGGAGAACGGAAAACCGGAGGTCGGTGCCGATCGGGCACAGAGAAAACCCGTCGCGGCCGAAGCTCCCCCCCCATAGAGGATCCCTGCATCGGGAGAAGTTCCATGGAAGCTCTATCGCGACCGAAGTCGCTCCCACGGCTCCGCTGCGGTCAGATTCCCAACGCCAGCGCCAACAGCGCGACCAGCGCCGGCAAGGCCTGCACCCAGAAGATGCGCCGGCTCACGCTCCAAGCGCCGTAGACGCCGGCCACCACCACGCATCCGAGGAAGAAGCCCAGCACCTCGCTGCGCCCGTGCGTCGCCTCCCAGGCGCCCCACCCCAGGCCGGCGGCGAGGAAACCGTTGTACAGGCCCTGGTTGGCCGCCAGCACGCGCGTGGCCTGCGCCTTCTCGGGCGTGTTGCGGAAGGTCTTCAGCCCCAGCGGCCGGGTCCACAGGAACATCTCCAGGACCAGGAAGTAGAGGTGCAGCAGGGCGACGAGCAGACCGACGGCGGTCGCGAACACGGGCATGGGCGGATCGATCCTCGGCTCTAGGAAACGGTGCAGGCGACATCATGACGCCTGCCGCTGCATCTCAGGAAGAGGGACCGGAAGCCGGTCCGTCGCCGTCCCGCTCGTCCGGCAGCTTGGCCACCTCGCGCAGCAGGCGCCACGCGCCGAGGGTCATGCCCGTTGCGACCAGCAGGCCGGCGCCGAATACCACGTTCGTGCCGAACGCCGACAACAGCTTGTGCAGCCACACGAAACTGAGGTCGCCGCCGCGGTAGACCACGGTGTCGATCGCCGCACCGGCCTTGTAGCGCCATTCGCGCCCGACCCGGGTGTAGACGGTCTCGCGCGCCGGCTTGGCCAGCGAGAACTCGCTGGCGCGGACGACGACCTGCACGATCGCCACCATCATCGGCAGCGGCGACGCCGACAGCATCGAGAACCCGAGGATGATCGCGAACCCCGGGATCAGCAGCGCCGGGGCGATGCCGAAGCGCGACAGCAGCGTCCGCGTGGCCAGCAGCTGCACCGCCAGGGTCAGCGCGTTCACCGCCAGGTCGATGCCGGCGTAGTACGCCGTGCTGGCCGCGGCATCGGTATAGAGCCGGCGCACGATGGCCGCCTGCTCGTTGTAGAGCAGCGTCCCCACCCCGACCCCGAACACCGTCATCAGCGCCATCCAGCGCAGCAGCGGCTCGCGCACGATCAGCTTCAGCCCGGCCAGCACCTCGCCGCCCATCGGCGTCTCGCCGCCGGTGATGCGGCGCTCGTGTTCGCGCGCCACCGCCCACAGCCGCAGCCGCAGCAGGCAGACCACGCAGATGCACAGGAACCCGGCCGACACCAGCATCAGGTTGGCGATGCCGACCCGCTCGACCAGGCTGCGGGTGATGACCGGCCCCAGGAACGCGCCAATGGTGCCGGCCGCGCCGATGTAGCCGTAGTAGGCGCGCGCCTCGGCGTTGCTGAAGACGTCGGCCATGAAGCTCCAGAACACCGCCACCGCGAACAGGTTGAACACGGTGATCCACAGGAAGAAGGCCATGCCGCGCCCCGGCACGCCGCTGTGGAACAGCACGTAGAACAACAGCAGCGTGACGATGAAGAAGCCGTATACCACCGGCAGGAACACCCGGCGCGGATAGCGGCTCACCAGCGCGCCGTACACCGGCTGCAGCACCAGCATGATCAGGAACGTGCAAGTGAACAGCACCTGCAGGGTGAAGTCCTTGAGCGGCATCCCGTGCGCGGCGAAGAACGCGATCATCGCCGGCGGGAACACCGTGGCCACGTCCGACGACGCCCCCATCGCCTCGCGCACCGGGCGCAGCACGTAGTAGCCGCTGAGCAGGCAGAAGAAGTACACGAACGCCCAGATCAACGGCGGCGACTCGCGCGACGCGTCGCGCAGCCGCGCGACCGGGGAGGCCTGTCCCGATGGCAGGTTCATCGACGGGCGCTCGGCCGCAGGCGGCGGCATGGCGAGGGCATCGGTGGCAACTCCGGTCCGCAAAGCGCGCAAGGTATCCGATGCACTGCAGCATCGCCAGCCATGGCGCGGCATGTCACTGTTGCCGGGGACGGTGGCCGGGCCGCGCGCGGGGGAATCGATGGAGTACGACTACGTGATCGTCGGCGCGGGATCGGCCGGCTGCGTGCTGGCCAACCGGCTCAGCGCCGATCCGCAGTGCCGGGTCCTGCTGCTGGAGGCCGGCCCGCGCGACTGGCATCCGTCGATCCACATGCCCGCGGGCCTGGCGCGGCTGGTGAACAACCGGCGCAGCAACTGGCAGGGCGTTTCATCATTCCCCGAGCAGATCGCGCCGCTTCTGCGCGCGCCCGGGGCAAGGAAGAGGGAGGGAGTGGACGTGCGTCCACGACCGAGCGATGACG
>DNXT01000253.1 GCA_003505795.1 Lysobacteraceae bacterium
CCTCATCCGCCCCTTCGGGGCACCTTCTCCCGCTCGCGGGAGAAGGTAACCAGCCACGGATTTCCCCAATGAGCCGCAAGCACGCCTTCCAGTTCCTCGACCTGCCCCGGACCATGCCGCAGCGCATCCCGGTGGAGCTGCGTACCTCCGGCGACTGGGGCGAGCTGTACGGCAAGTTCGACAAGGCCGACGCGCAGTACCAGGCCGGCCGCTGCCTGGACTGCGGCAACCCGTACTGCAGCTGGAAATGCCCGGTGCACAACGCGATCCCGCAATGGCTGCAGCTGGTGCAGGAGAACCGCATCGAGGAGGCCGCGGCGCTGTGCCACTCGACCAACCCGCTGCCGGAGGTGTGCGGCCGCGTGTGCCCGCAGGACCGCCTGTGCGAAGGCAGCTGCACGCTGGAGGAATTCGGCGCGGTCACCATCGGCGCGGTCGAGAAGTACATCGTCGACACCGCGCTGGCGCAGGGCTGGCGCCCGGACCTGGGCTCGGTCGTGGCGACCGGCAAGCGCGTGGCGGTGATCGGCGCCGGTCCGGCCGGGCTGAGTTGCGCCGACCGGCTGGCGCGCGCCGGCGTGCAGGCGGTGGTGTTCGACCGCTACGAGCAGATCGGCGGCCTGCTGCAGTTCGGCATTCCCAGCTTCAAGCTCGACAAGAGCGTGATCGCCAAGCGCCGCGACGTGCTCGAGGGCATGGGCGTGGAATTCCGCCTCGGCGTGGAGATCGGCAGGCAGGTCGGCATCGAGCAGCTGCTGGCCGAGTTCGACGCGGTGTTCCTGGGCACCGGCGCCTACCGCTACACCGACGGCGGGCTGCCCGGGCAGGACCTCAAGGGCGTGCTGCCGGCGCTGCCGTTCCTGGTGCAGAACAGCCGCATCGTCGGCGGCAACGATCCCTGGGGCCGGCCGATCGCCGGCTGGGAAGACACCCTGGCGCTGCCCGACCTCAACGGCAAGCGCGTGGTGGTGCTCGGCGGCGGCGACACCGGCATGGACTGCGTGCGCAGCGCGATCCGCCTGGGCGCGGCCAAGGTGACCTGCGCCTACCGCCGCGACGAGGCCAACATGCCCGGTTCGGCGCGCGAGGTGGCCAATGCGCGCGAGGAGGGCGTGCGCTTCCTGTTCAACCGCCAGCCGCTGTCGATCGAGGCCGGCGCCGACGACGAGGTGATCGGCGTGACCGTGGTCGAGACCCGGCTCGGCGAGCCCGACGCCAACGGCCGCCGCAACGCCGAGCCGATCGAGGGCAGCGAGTCGCTGCTGGAGGCGGACGTGGTGATCATCGCGTTCGGCTTCTCGCCGACGCTGCCGGAGTGGTTGTCGGCGCAGGGCGTGGATGCCACGCCGAACGGGCGCATCGTCGCCAACGCCGCCGCGCTGCCCTACCAGACCAGCAACCCGAAGCTGTTCGCCGGCGGCGACGCGGTGCGCGGCGCCGACCTGGTGGTGACCGCGGTGGCCGAAGGCCGCGATGCGGCCGGCAGCATCGTCGAGTGGCTGGGCGTGGCGGCGCCGGTGCGCGAACCGGCGACGGCGTAAGCGCGAGCGCCCTCATCGCCCTTCCGGCTCCCGCACGCGGGAGAAGGGATGGATCGGTTCGGCGGCGACCACGCCCGCATGACCCCACGCTTTCTTCTCCCGCTTGCGGGAGTAGGTGGCGCGCAGCGCCGGATGAGGGCGGCGCTCGCCACACTTCAGCGCGGCGGCGCCAGGACCTGCCCGTTCTCCTTGACGAACGGCCTGTCCAGCGGCGGCAGGATCTCGAGCAATGCCTCCAGCGGCCGGCCCAGGCGGCTGCCGAGCCCGGTACGCACGAACGGCCGCTCGATCAGCGCCGGCTCGGCCAGCATCGCATCGAGCAGCGCGGCATCGTCCAGCGCCGGGTCGTCCAGGCCGCGCTCGACGAACGCGGCCTCCTTGTGGCGCAGCGCCGCGCGCACGCCGATGCCGGCGGCGGCGATCATCGCCTGCAGCTGCGCGCGCGTCGGCGGCTGCTTCAGATACTCGACGACCTCCGGCTCGATCCGCGCATGCCGCAGCAGCGCCAGCGCGTTGCGCGAGGTGCTGCAGCGCCGGTTGTGCCAGATCAGCGCGCGCACGTCAGGCGGCCTGGTCCAGCGTGGCCATGTCGATCACGAAGCGGTACCTCACGTCGCCCTTGAGCATGCGCTCGTAGGCCTGGTTGATCTGGTCCATGCGGATCGTCTCGATGTCCGAGACGATGCCGTGGTGCGCGCAGAAGTCGAGCATCTCCTGGGTCTGGCGGATGCCGCCGATCAGCGAGCCGGCCAGGGTGCGGCGCTTCAGGATCAGGTTGAACACGGTCGGCGACGGATGCGCGTGCTCGGGCGCGCCGACCAGCACCATCGCGCCGTCGCGCCTGAGCGCGTTGAGGAACGGATCGAGATCGTGCCGGGCAGCGACGGTATCGAGGATGAAATCCAGCGAGTTGGCCTGCGCGGCCATCTGCCCGGGATCCTTCGATATCACCACCTCGTCGGCGCCCAGGCGCAACGCGTCGGCGCGCTTGCCCTCGGAGGTGGTGAACAGCACCACCGCCGCGCCCATCGCCTTGGCGATCTTCACGCCCATGTGGCCGAGCCCCCCGAGGCCGACCACGCCGACCTTCTGGCCGGGCCCGACCTTCCAGTGCGCCAGCGGCGAGTAGGTGGTGATGCCGGCGCACAGCAGCGGAGCGACCGCGGCCAGATTGCCGGTGTGGCGGATCCGCAGCACGTACTTCTCGTCCACGACGATGTGGTCGGAATAGCCGCCATAGGTATTCTCGCCGCCGAACATCGGCCCGTTGTAGGTGCCGGTGAAGCCGCTCTCGCAGTACTGCTCCTCGCCTTCCCGGCAGGACCCGCAGGTGCGGCAGCTGTCGACCATGCAGCCGACGCCGGCGATGTCGCCGACCTTGAAGCCGCTCACCGCGCTGCCGACCGCGCGCACGCGGCCGACGATCTCGTGGCCCGGGACCGACGGGTACAGCGTGTTCTGCCATTCGTTGCGGGCGGTGTGCAGATCGGAGTGGCACACACCGCAGTAGAGGATGTCGATGCCGACGTCGTGCGGGCCGGGTTCGCGGCGGTCGAACGCGAACGGGGCGAGTGCCTGGTCGGCGGAACGCGCGGCATAGCCGTGGGCAAGGCTCATGGAGGTCTCCTGAAAGTGGGCCGCCGCCGGCGCGCGAGCAGCCGCGGGACGGGATGAGGGGAGGCCGCATAGCGTAGAACAGCCGCTGTTGCGGCGCCGCGACACTGCGTTGTATCGGACCGGTTGCACGCCCGTCTCCATTGCTGTGAACGAGGCCCGGCGTGGCTGCGAACGGTGGCACAGATTGCCGTTTCCGCGGCCGCGACGACGCACAGCCAACACGGATGGGCCTACGCTGCGGGGGCCGCGTCGTTTTCCTGCGCACGCCGCCGGGGTCCACGGGGATCCCGTTCCCCCACACAGGAGTCCGCCATGTCATCCATTTCCCCTGGCCTGCAGCGACTGCGGCCTCTCGCACTGACGCTGGCATTGCTGGCGCTGGCCCCGCTGGCGCAAGCCGCCGATGTCTTGAAGTACGCCGGCGTCAACCTGGCCGGCGCCGAGTTCAACTCGTCCAAGCGCCCCGGCACGCTGTTCAAGGACTACACCTATCCGGCCGCCTCGGACTACAGCTACTTCGCCGGGCAGGGCATGAACATCGTGCGCCTGCCGTTCCTGTGGGAGCGGCTGCAGCCGCAGGCGCGGGGCGAGCTGGACGCGGCCCAGCTGGAACTGCTGAAGAAGGCGGTGGCGCAGGCCAAGGCCAACGGCCTGCACCTGATCCTGGACGTGCACAACTACGCCAAGTACAACGGCACCCGGCTCGACCAGCTCGACGGCGGCAGCGCCGCGCTCGCCGACCTGTGGACGCGCCTGGCCAGGGAGTTCGGCAACGACAGGGCGGTGATCTTCGGCCTCATGAACGAACCCAACGGCATCTCCGCGACCGACTGGGCGGCCGTCGCGCAGGCCTCGATCAACGCGATCCGCGCGACCGGCGCCAGCAACCTGATCCTGGTGCCCGGCACCGCCTACACCGGCGCGCACAACTGGGTCAGCGGCGGCTACGGCGCCACCACCAACGCCCAGGCGCAGGACGACCTGCACGATCCGCTGAACCACTACGCCATCGAGCTGCACCAGTACCTGGATGCGAACTACAGCGGCACCAGCGGCGAGTGCGCCAGCACCACCATCGGCGTGGACAAGCTGCGCGGCGTCACCGCCTGGCTGCGCCAGCAGGGCAGGCAGGGCTTCCTCGGCGAATTCGGCGCCGGCGACAACGACACCTGCCGGCAGGCGCTGGACGGCCTGCTCGGCTTTCTCCAGGACAACCGCGACGTCTGGCTGGGCTGGACCTACTGGGCCGCCGGCGCCTGGTGGAAGGCGGACTATCCGTTCAACGTGCAGCCGGGCAAGGACGGCAGCGCCAAGCCGCAGATGTCGATCCTGTCGCGCTACGCCAAGCAGATCACCGAGCCCTGAGCGAGGCGGCAATGAAGATCGCTGCCGCCTGACCTCTCGACGGAAAGCTGTTGCTGTTGCCCGTGATTTTGCCGTTGCTCCGCTCTTGATCTTCCGGTTCCCTTCCG
The DNA here is from genome assembly GCA_003505795.1 of Lysobacteraceae bacterium. Lineage (GTDB taxonomy): Bacteria > Pseudomonadota > Gammaproteobacteria > Xanthomonadales > Xanthomonadaceae > UBA8801. Next base: position 4,631 of record DNXT01000253.1, read on the forward strand.
CAGCGGCGGAGACGGCGGGTAAAACCCGCAGGGCGGCGCGCATGGATGCGCGCCGTTTT
>DNXT01000252.1:0-4026 GCA_003505795.1 Lysobacteraceae bacterium
GCTGCCGGCCGGCAGCGTCCACGTCAACATGGCCACGGTCTCGGTGCAGCTGGCGCGCGAACTGCAGGCACTGCACGCCGAGCGCGGCATCGCCTACCTCGCCGCGCCGGTGCTGGGCCGCGAGGACGTGGCCGCCGCCGGCGCGCTCAACATCCTCGCCGCCGGCGACGCCGACGCGCTTGCGCGCGTGCAGCCGATGCTGGACGTGCTCGGGCAGAAGACCTGGTACTTCGGCCATGCGCCCGAGCGCGCCAACGCGGTCAAGCTCGCCGCCAACCTGTGCCTGGCCAGCGCGATCGGCGCGATGGCCGAGACCGCGGCGCTGGTGCGCGGCCACGGCGTGGAGGCCGGCGATTTCCTGGGCCTGCTGACCAGCACCCTGTTCGCGACGCCGGCCTGCCAGGGCTACGGCCGGCTGATCGCCGAGCAGCGCTTCCAGCCGGCCGGGTTCAAGGCCACGCTCGGGCGCAAGGACGTGGACCTGGCGCTGTCGGCCGGTCAGGCGCGGCAGGTGCCGATGCCGCTGGCGGCGCTGCTGCGCGACAGCCTGGACGAGGCGATCGCCGCCGGCGAGGGCGAGCTGGACTGGGCGGTGATGGCCAACGTCGCCGCGCGCCGGGCCGGACAGCGCTGAGGGGCCCCAGTGACCTTGAACAACGCCGGCAAAAGCGGCCAAGGTCGGTGGCCGGCGTTCATCAGGGAGGAAGCGACGCAGGGCCGCGGCAACGGAACCGGGCACGACGCGGCATCGGACCTCGCGATGGCCGCGGCCGCAGCCGGTGGGGCCGGAGCATCCGGACCATCCGCTGTTCCTGCAGATCCGCGAAGGCATGGTCCGACTCGATGCCGAGATCGGCCGCGACAACGACCCGGCCAGCGAGCGGACGGTGGCGCGGCGGTTGCCGCCGGCCAAGCAGTCCGGCTTCGTCCAGGTCGACCACGCGGTGCTGGGCCGGCACCTGGGCGAGGTCGGCGAGAACGTGTTCCTGGTACGCGGCGACCTCGGCGCCCCGGGCCACCTGCGCGCGCACGTGTCCACCCGGGAAGCGATCGACACGCCGGTGGCCGAGTCGAGCGCCCGCCTGCACGAGATCAACCGGCGGCTGATGCTGAAGCTGCCGTTGCGCTGAGCCGGCTCCCCGCCTTCCCTTCCCCGCGTCTGCGGGGGAAGCTGCGCGAAGGGTGGATGAGGGCGACGCCCGCGCCGGCCAAGCCATGGCGTCGTCGCGATCGCCGGGCCCGTGCACGTACGGGCGGTGCACTCGCCATGGCTGGCGTCGCATCGGCCCGGATCGATTGGTCACAGGTGACAGCAATGCGTCGCGGTCGCGGCTTTGTCCTACACTCGTGCGGATGCGCCCCGACCACATCCTCACGCTGTCCTGTCCCGACCGCACCGGCATCGTCTATCGCGTCAGCGGGCTGCTGTTCGAGCAGGGCTGCAACATCCTCGACGCGCAGCAGTTCGGCGACGAGGAAAGCGGCCGCTTCTTCCTTCGCGTGCATTTCGACATGGCGGCGGATGCCTCGCTGGAGGCCTTGCGCGAGAGCTTCGCCGTGCTGGCCGGCAGCTACGCGATGGACTGGCAACTGCACGACGCGCGCCGGCGCGCGCGCCTGCTGGTGCTGGTGAGCAAGCAGGGCCACTGCCTCAACGACCTGCTGTTCCGCGCGCACAGCCGCCAGCTGCGGGTCGACATCGCCGCGGTGGCGTCCAATCACGACGACTACGCCGCGCTGAGCGCGTCCTACGGGGTACCGTTCCATCACCTGCCGGTGGGCGCGGACAACCGCTTCGAGCAGGAGCAGCGGATCATCGAGCTGGTCGAGCGCGAGCGCATCGACCTGGTGGTGCTGGCGCGCTACATGCAGATCCTGTCGCCGCGCCTGTGCGAGGCGCTGGCCGGGCGCGCGATCAACATCCACCACAGCTTCCTGCCCAGCTTCAAGGGCGCGCAGCCGTACCACCAGGCGCACGCGCGCGGGGTCAAGATCATCGGCGCCACCGCGCACTACGTGACCTCGGACCTGGACGAGGGCCCGATCATCGAGCAGGACGTGGCGCGGGTCGATCACGCGATGACGCCGCGCGAACTGGTGCGGCTGGGCAGCGACACCGAGTCGCTGGTGCTGGCGCGGGCGGTGCGCCGCCACGTCGAGCACCGCATCCTGCTCAACGGCCACCGCACGGTGGTGTTCCGCTAGCGCCGCGGCGATGGCGCTCGACGCCGGCGCATGGTCCGAGAGCGCCCCCTCCGGCTTGCGGGAGAGGGCCGGGGTGAGAGCGCATTCGGCGGGAAACCAAGTGCGCCCTCGTCCGCCCTTCGGGCAGCATCTCCCGCGCGCGGGAGAAGGCATCGGGCAACACCGGCACCGGAACTGATCTAGCATTGGCGCATGCGCCGCATGTGCGGAACGGGGAGACGGGGATGGGCGGTTTCAGTATCTGGCACTGGCTGGTGCTGTTCGGCGTGGTGGCCGTGGCCGCCGCGGTGGTCGGGCTGCTGCTGTGGGTGATCGTCAAGGCGGTCAACCGACCCGGCGCGCAGCATCGCCCGCCGTCCAGCGATTGACCGCGGCGGCACCTCGTTCAGCGGCGTTGCGCGCGACACCGACAGCAGCACCACGGCCATCGACGCGGCCACGCCCGGCAGCAGGCCGGCCGGCACGCAGGCGGGGTTCACCACGCCCTGGCGCAGGTCGACGCCGTGTTCGCGCGCATGCTCGCGCACGGCATGCACCTGCGCCGCGTTGCGCCCGGCGCAGGTGCATGCTGGCGTAGACGGTATGTTCGACCGCGGCCAGCGCATGCGCGTCCAGCGCGCCGAAGCCGCGGGTGATCAGGATGATGCGGGGAGGCCCGGTCTTGCGTATGACATGGCTTCCCCGTCGGCGGAGCGCGGAGCGCCGCCGGGTGGTGTCGAACGAACGATTGCAAGGGGAGCGGCGGAGCGCGTCCGCGCTCAGGCAAAGCCGCCGTTGGCGCGCACGATCTGCGCGTTGACCCAGCCCGCATCGGGGCCGGCCAGGAAGCTCGCCACGCCGGCGATGTCGTCCACTTCGCCCAGCCGTTCCATCGGCGACAGCTTGGCGATCTGGGCGATGGTCTCTTCGCTCTTGCCGTTCAGGAACAGCTCGGTGGCGACCGGACCCGGGGCGATGGCGTTGACGGTGATGCCGCGGCCGCGCAACTCGTTGGCCAGCACCCGCACCAGGCCTTCCACGCCGAGCTTGGAGGCGATGTAAGGACCGTAGGCGGGGAAGTTCTTGGCGATCACGCTGGTGGACACGGCGATGATGCGGCCGCCTTCGCCCAGCCGCTTGGCCGCCTCGCCCAGCACCAGGAAGCTGCCGCGCAGGTTGGTGGCGATGACCTGGTCGAAGGCGGCGACGTTGCCCGGCTCGATCCTGGCCATCGGCATGCTGCCGGCGCTGTTGACGACCACGTGCAGGTCGCCGAAGGAGGCATTGGCCTGGTCGAACAGGCGCGTCACCGCGGCGGCATCGGCCACGTCGGCCTGCACCGCCACGGCCTTGCCGCCGACCTCGACGATCGCCTGCACCGTCGCCTCGGCCTTGGCGGCGTTGCCGGCATAGCCGACCACCACGTTGAAGCCGTCGGCACCCAGGCGCTGGGCGATGGCGCGGCCGATGCCGCCGGAAGCGCCGGTCACCAGCGCGGTCTTGGAAGCGGTGTTCATGGTGGGACTCCTGGGGTCGGGCCGGTCTGCTGCCGGCGGGTTGGGCACAGTCTGGCTATTGATGTTGGATGGATAAACCGCTTGGAGTTGCCAAAACAATTCCGTTCTGGTCAACAATGGCGGCATGGACCGTTTCGACGCCCTGCATCTGTTCACCCGTATCGTCGAGCTGGGCAGCTTCACCCGCGCCGCCGCCGAGCTGGAGCTGCCGCGCGCCACCGCCACCCATGCGATCAAGCAGCTGGAAGCGCGCCTGCAGACGCGCCTGCTCGAGCGCACCACCCGCCAGGTGCGCGCGACCGTGGACGGCCAGGCGTTCTACGAG
>DNXT01000252.1:4227-5257 GCA_003505795.1 Lysobacteraceae bacterium
CGGCCAGGCGTTCTACGAGCGCTGCGTGCACCTGCTGGCCGAACTGGAGGAGGCCGAGGGCGCGCTGCGCAACGTCGCCGCGCGCCCGCGCGGGGTGTTGCGGGTGGAGATGCATGGCAGCCATGCGCTGCACCTGGTGCTGCCGCGGCTGGCCGAGTTCCACGAGCGCTATCCGGACATCGAGCTGGTGATCAGCAGCGGCGACCGCCTGGTCGACCTGGTGCGCGAGGGCGTGGACTGCGCGATCCGCAGCGGCCCGCTGCGCGATTCCTCGCTGGTGGCGCGGGGCCTGGGCAGCGTGCACGAGGTGGTCTGCGCCAGCCCCGCCTATCTCGCCGCGCACGGCACGCCGACCCATCCGGACGAGCTTGCGCGGCACCGTGCGGTGCAGTTCTTCGCGCCCAACCACGACATCGACTATCCGTTCGCGTTCCTGTTCGACGGCAAGGTGCGCGAGATCGACGTCCGCGGCTGGCTCAAGGTCAACGAATCGCATAACTACGTGGCCGCGGCGGTGCAGGGCTTCGGCCTGATCCAGATCCCGCGCCTGGGCGTGGCCGCGGAACTGGCCAGCGGCGCGCTGGTGGAAGTGCTGGCGGACTGGCCGGCGCCGCCGATCCCGGTGCACCTGCTGCTGCCGAGCCGACACCCCTCGCCACGGGTGCGGGTGTTCGCCGACTGGATCGCGCAGGTGTATGCGCAGGCGCAGCAGGGCAGGGCGCTCTGACCCTGGCGCCGCCGCGGGTCGGCTCTCCGGCCGGTAGCCCATGCCGTAGATCGAGCGGATCGGCTCGTCCTTAGCTGTCCATCAGCTTGTGGCGCAGGTTCTTGACGTGGCTGTCGACGGTGCGGTCGATGACGATGCGGTGTACAAGTGGGTTCATCAGCTGGTCGCGCGACCATACCCGGCCCGGCGCCGCCGCCAGCATGCGCAGCAGGCGCAACTCGACCCCCCTCCTACCGGGCGCGCGGCTGCGCTGCGCCAGCGACCGGGCCGGCTCAGCCCAAGATCGGAAGAGCGGTTCAGCAG
>DNXT01000255.1 GCA_003505795.1 Lysobacteraceae bacterium
CCCGGTCATGGCCCCCCCGCACGACATCCTGGTTCCCCTTCCGTACCGCATCGCCCGCTTCCTCGATTCATCCTGCAAGAACGTCACCGTATTGGGGATGGCGGCGGAAGAACGCTTCCGCGTAGGAACACTCCGGCACCACCCGCAGCCCCTGTTCACGGGCGAAGCCGACCGCCGCTTCCACCAGCCGGGCGGCGATGCCGCGGCCGCCGATGGCAGTGGGCACGCCGGTATGCACGATCGCCAGCCGCCCTCCACCCAGCCGGTACTGCAACTCGGCCCGGTGTCCTTCGACCTCCAGCTCGAAGCGCCTGATGGCGCGGTCATGCTCGATCGCCGGCAGTCCCATCGCCCGACCCCTCATCCCGTGGACGCCCGCATTCTGCCGCCGCCCTCGCGGAGCCGGCGTGAAGCCGGCCGGCGCGATGCCGCTGGACGTCGCTTTTCGCCCTCAAGTTCCAGCGACGGCGGCCGATAGGGGCGATGACGGGGTGCGGATCCGCTGGCATGGGATTTGCAACTCAAGTCATCGCCACCCGAGGAGCAACGACCATGAGCGACCCGGCAGATCGCACTTCCGACCACGACCGATCCCTGCTCGAAGGCCTGTTCCGGCTGGCCGTGAGCGGCGACACCGGCGGCGCCGAGTTCAGCCAGCTCAACGCCGAGGTGTACGCGCGCCTGCAGCGCACCTATGTCGATGCGGCCCGCGGCAGCGCCGGCCCGACCGGCTACAACCGCAGCGCCGCCTGATCCCGCTGCGGACGCCCGGCGGCGCCCGCAGCGGGGCGCTCATCCCCCGAAGCTGGGGTTGGCCAGTTGCTCCAGGAAGATCTGCAGCACGCGCGGCTCCATGATCAGCATGAACATCACTCCGAACGCGGCGCCGGCCAGGTGCGCGCTGTGGTTGATGCGGTCGCCGCCGCGGCGGTCCATCCAGATGCTGTAGCCGACGTAGAACACCGCGTAGATGATCGCCGGCGCGGGAATGAAGAACACCAGGATGATGGTCCACGGCGCCAGCAGGATGTAGGCGAACAGCACCGCCGACACCGCGCCCGACGCGCCCAGGCTCAGGTAGTTGGGGTTCTTCTGGTTCTTGATGTAGCTGGGCAGGATCGAGACCACCAGCGCCGCCAGGTAGAACAGCGGATAGGTCAGCACGCTGCCGGTGATCTGGGTCATCACCCGCTCGATCGGCCGGCCGAAGAAGAACAGCGTGATCATGTTGAAGATCAGGTGCCCGAAGTCGGCGTGGATGAAGCCGTAGGTCAGCAGCCGGTCGTACTGCCTGTGGCGGTCCAGCGCCGGCGGCCACAGGATCAGGCGGTCGGCGAGCTTGCGGTTGTTGAACGCCATCCACGAGACGATGGCGGTGACGGCGATCAGGATCAGGGTAATCATGCGGTGGGGGTCATCCGTCAGGCAGTGCGGTAATTGTCGGCCACGCGGTAGCGGCGCGCGTACAGGCCGAACGCCAGCGCCGCCAGGAACGCGAACGCGGCGAAGAAGAACATCAGGAACGCGGCCTCGCTCAGGCCGGTGTCGGCGATGTGGCCGGTGACCACGTCGTTGCGCACCGCCGCGTTGGACAGCAGCACCCACAGGTTGCCGACGGTGGTGGTCAGGTTCCAGAAGCTCATCACCACGCCCTTCATCGCCGCCGGCGCCTGGCTGTAGGCGAACTCCAGTCCGGTCGCCGAGACCAGCACCTCGCCGAAGGTCAGCAGCGCGTACGGCAGGACCTGCCAGGCGATGGACATCGCGTCGCCGCCATCCATCAGCACCTGGATGCCGCCGACCACGATCCAGGCCAGGCCGCTGAAGGCGATGCCGGCGGTCATCCGGCGCAGCGCGGTCGGTTCCCAGCCGAGCTTGCGCAGCAGCGGGTACAGCACCAGGTTGTTGAACGGGATCAGGACCATCACCAGCGCCGGGTTCAGCGCCTGCATCTGCGAGGCGGTGAACCACGCGGGCATGGTCATCTGCTGGCCCTGCAGCACCCAGGTCGAGGCCTTCTGGTCGAACAGCGAGAAGAACGGCGTGGTCAGGGCGAAGATCACCAGCACGCGCAGCACCGAGCGCACGCCGTCGACCGCCGCGTCCGGGTGCGCCGCGCGCGCCCGCTCCAGCTGCCACCAGGTGCCGCCGCCGATCCCGGCCAGCAGCAGCACCAGCGCCATGCACAGGCAGATCACGATGCCGAGGTTCTCGATCAGGCCGAAGCAGGCCAGCGCCAGCAGCACCGACAGCCCGGCCAGGACCAGGCCCGGACGCCCCTGCCCCGGCGCGTGCGCCAGCAACGCGGTGCGCACCACGTTGCCGAACGAATGCGGGTCCTTCGGCGGCAGCGGCACCAGCACGTAGCGCCGGCGCCCCAGCCAGAACACCAGCGTGGCCACGAACATCAGGATGCCGGGGATGCCGAACGCCCACGCCGGCCCCAGGTTCTTCAGCGCCAGCGGGATCAGCAGCGAGGCGAACAGCGAGCCGAAGTTGATGATCCAGTAGAACGCGTCGAACACGACCTTGGCCAGGTGCTTGTTGGACTGGTCGAACTGGTCGCCCATGAACGAGGCCACCAGCGGCTTGATGCCGCCGGCGCCGAGCGCGATCAGGCCCAGCCCCAGGAAGAAACCGGCGCGGTGCCCCTCGAACAGCGCCAGGCAGGCGTGCCCGGCGCAGTACACCAGCGAGAACCAGAGGATGGTGTGGTATTTGCCGAAGAAGCGGTCGGCCAGCCAGCCGCCCAGCAGCGGGAAGAAATACACGCCGATCATGAAGCTGTGCATGATGTGCTTGGCTTCGGCCTCGCGGCCCGGCGCGGTCACCTCCTGCAGCAGCAGCGAGGTGATCAGGAACTGCACCAGGATGTTGCGCATCCCGTAGAAGCTGAAGCGCTCGCAGGCTTCGTTGCCGATGATGTAGGGAATCTGGCGCGGCATGCGCGCGCGGGCGTCGGGCGCCGGGGCGGTGGTCGTCGTCAAGGGGCGATCCGGTAAGGCAAAGATGCAAGCCTATCGTATCGGGCGCCGGCGAGAGCGTCGCGGTGGCCGGCGCGGCACGTGCAGCCGCCGATGCCGCGGTGCAGATTGGCGTATTCATCCGGCTCGGCTAAATTCAGCGCTCCCCCGATGCCTGGATCCCCTGGATGGCCCGTCCGCTTCGCCTGGCCCTGTCGCTGCTGCTGGCCGCTCCGAGCCACGCCGCGTTCGCCGCCGACACCGAGCTGAGCACCGTCGCCGAGCGCAGCGGCTTCGTCAGCACCGGGCGCTACGACGAGGTCGTGGCGCTGTGCGACGCGTTCTCGCGGCGCCATCCGCAGGCCGTGCGCTGCATCGAGTTCGGCACCACCCCGGAAGGCCGCCCGATGAAGGCGCTGGTGGCCTCCACCAGCGGCGTGCTCGATGCCGCCGCCGCGCGGTCGCGCGGCTTGCCGGTGGTGCTGATCCAGGGCGGCATCCATGCCGGCGAGATCGAAGGCAAGGACGCCGGCTTCCTGGCGCTGCGCGAGATCCTCGAAGGCCGCGCCGGCCGGCACGTCCTCGACAAGGCAGTGTGGCTGTTCGTGCCGGTGTTCAACGTCGACGGCCACGAGCGCTTCGGCGCCTGGAACCGCCCCAACCAGCGCGGCCCCGAGGAAATGGGCTGGCGCACCACCGCGCAGAACCTCAATCTCAACCGCGACTACGTCAAGGCCGACGCGCCGGAGATGCAGGCGATGCTACGCCTGGTCGCGCAGTGGGATCCGCTGATGTACGTGGACCTGCACGCCACCGACGGCGCCCAGTTCGAGCACGACGTGTCGGTGCAGGTGGAACCGCTGCATGCCGGCGACGAGGTGCTGCGCCGCGACGGCAGCCACTGGCGCGATGCGGTGATCGCCGACCTGGCGCGCCAGGGCTCGCTGCCGCTGCCCTACTATCCCTCGTTCGTGGTCGGCGACGACCCCGCCTCCGGTTTCGAGGACGGCGTGCCCACGCCGCGCTTCTCGCACGGCTATTTCCAGCTGCGCAACCGCTTCGGCATGCTGGTCGAGACCCACTCCTGGAAGGAGTACCCGGTGCGGGTGCGGATCATGCGCAACACGATCCTGTCCGTGCTCGACCAGGCCGACCGCCACGGCCGGCAGTGGCGCGACGATGCGCTCGCCGCCGACCGTCGCGCC
>DNXT01000108.1 GCA_003505795.1 Lysobacteraceae bacterium
AAGCCGCGCGGCGCCGGCTCCGTGCCGCCGGCGGTCAATCCTCCGGGACGCTGCCCGGGACGCGCCGGTACTGCGTTGCGCGCCTTGCCCGGGCGGCCCAAGCCTGGGCAAGGCGCAGGCCTTGTCTCGACGTGTCCCAGGCAGCTTCGCGCACATGAAAAAATCTGAGGCGGAGCGGGGCGGGTGCGAGTCGCTGAACGGGGACGGGCTTGCCTGGGCCGCGATCGACCCCCATCTGTCGGAGAGCGCCTGCGGCAGAGGTTCCAGCCCCCGACCGGCCTTTCGGCAAGGCCGGTCGGGGTTGCGGCCCCTGCCAGCGGTTCCTCTCTCTATAATCGTCAAGTCCGTCCGGAGTCGTCGTCCATGGCCGTCACCCTCACCCCCATCGCCCACGAGCGCGTGCAGCGTTTCGTCCAGCAGACCCCCGGCACGCTCGGGCTGCGCTTCGGCGTCACCCGCACCGGCTGCTCCGGCTGGGGCCACGTGACCGAGCTGGCGCGCGAGCAGCGCGAAGGCGATGCCGTGTTCGAGCAGGACGGCGTGCGCATCTTCGTCGACGCGCAGAGCCTGCCGCTGGTGGACGGCACCCGGATCGACTTCGGCAAGCACGGCCTGAGCGAGACCTTCACCTTCCAGAACCCCAACGCCACCGCCGAGTGCGGCTGCGGCGAGAGCTTTACAACGGACGATTCACACCGTCTCGTGGAGTCCTAGTCGGACTCTAATTTGTTGAATATTTAAGAATTTTCTTGTCCAATGACGTCCCGGGAGATCGCGGGAGGTCTCGCAGGTGTGGGGGTATTTGAGGGGGGGCGTCGCTAAGGCCGGGGGTACGATACCCCCAATGCGGATGCGAGGATCTTCATCATGGCCGTGGACAAGTTGACCGCGCTGCGAGTGCGGAACGCTTCGCCGGGCAAGCACATGATGGCGGTGGCCTGTATCTGGACGTCAAGACGAACGGTGCGCGCTACTGGCGGATGAAATATCGCTACGGCGGGCGCGAGCGCTTGATGGCCTTTGGGGTCTATCCAGACGTTTCACTTGCGCAGGCGCGCAAGCGCCGCGAGAAGGCAAAGGCGCTGATCCGCGATGGCATCGATCCTAACGAAGTCAGGCGACAGAGTCTCATCGCGACTGCGACAAGCCTGACTAACAGCTTTGAAGCCGTGGCCGCGAATGAATTTCCATCCGCGGTGTTCGATGGACCGAGCGCCATCGAAAGAACCTGGTGGCGCAGTTGGAGCGGGATGCGTTTCCGAAGCTCGGGCGTCGCCCGGTCACAGCGTTGACGCCCACCGAGATCCTCCCCGTACTGAGGGAGACAGAAGCACGTGGGTCGCTGGACTCTGCGGGAAGGCTGCTGCAACGGATACGAACGGCGCTCAACTACGCAGTTTCCACAGGGCGGATAGAAAACAATCCCGTTCGCGATCCGGACGGGGCACTGACGCCGCCTGTGCGTGGACATTTCGCCGCTCTTCCTCGGGCGAAGGTACCTGATTTCCTGAATGCCTTAGCGAAGTACCTGGCAATCCCGAGACGCGCATCGCGTTGCATCTGATTCTCCTGGCCTTCGTGAGGAGCGGCGAAGTGCGCGAAGCGCTGTCGACCATGTGGCTCGCTTCAGTGGCGTCCTGCTCATACACACGCATCGAGACCACGCGCGAGGCGGAGGCCTCGTTGCGCAGCAGCGACCTAGCGGACCGACCACTCAGCGCGTTGCTGGTCAGCGTGTTGCCACTGATGTCTTCCTGCAGGCTGCCCATGAACGCCGATGTGCGGTTCGGCGCCAGCCGCGCCTGGTCCATCGCCACGTTGCCCATGCTGACGTTGCCTGTAGCGGCAGCGCCGGTGGCGCCCGAGAGCGCAGCTTGCAGGCCAGACAGCCCGCCGACCAGCGCCGTCCCGAAGTTCTCCATGCGTTTGAGCGCAGACCATGCGATAAACGGGACGCTTATCATAACGGGAGCGGGTTACCGCCTTTATGGGTGCGAAGGCGGCGAGGGCGCACGGAACGAGCCCGGGCGCCCTTAGTTGCCGCATTCAGAACCGGTAGTGCATGGTCAGCATGCCGTTGCGCGGCTCGCCATAGACGTTGCTCGGGAAGGTGATGCTGCCGGTGATCGCGTTATAGTAGGTCTTGTCGAGCACGTTGTTGAGATTCAGCCTGAAATCCAGTTTCTCACTGGCCTGATAGCCGACCAGCAGGTCGACCAGCGCATAGCTGTCCTGTTCCACCCGATAGGCGATGCCGCTGCTGGTGCCCTGGTTGAAGATGTCGTCTTGCCAATAGGCTGACGCCCCTACGCGCCAGCGTTCCAGCTCGCCGGTCAACTGGTAGGTGCTGGAGAGCTTGAGCAGGCGGCGCGGGGTGTCGGTGTCAAACAGCTGCCCGACGTTGAGCGGGTTGGCATCGCGGCGATAGCGGGCGTTGGTGTAGGTGTAGCCCGCGCCGATCTGCCAGTTCGGGTTCAGCGCGCCTTGTACTTCCAGTTCGAAGCCCTCGCTACGTACCAGCCCGGCGGAGGCGTAGCAGACCGTGCTCGGATAGCTGCCACATACGGTCTGGTCGGCCAGCCGGTAGGCACGATCGGCCTGGTCGAGTCGGAACACCGCTGCCGAAGCATTCAGGGCGCCGTCGAAATACTCGCCCTTGATGCCGATCTCGTAGTTCTTGCCTTGAATAGGATCGAGCAGGGTGTTGTTGGCGCTCAGGTAGTTCTGCGGCTTGAAGATGTCGGTGTAGCTGGCATAGACCGAGTGCTGCCGGCCGATGTCGTAGATCAAGCCGGCGTACTGGGTCACGTTGCGGGTGACGCTGTACTGATTGTGCGTGACCAGGGAAGGGGTTTCGGCGATGAAGCCGGGATACGTGCGGACCGCGTCACTGTAGTCGTACCAATCCAGTCGCGCCCCCACGATCAGCTTGAGTGGATCGGCCAGGTTGAAACGCGCGGTCGCGTAGGCGCTTTTCTGTTCGATATCCGAGTCCAGCCAGTCGCGAAGCGGGATGTGCGGGTCGGCGATCGCATGCGGATCCCAGTCGTAAAGATCCATGCCGCTGGCCAGGACGAGTCCCTGGCGACTTCCGCCATCGAAGTCCACCTTGCGATAGCTGGCGCCGAACACTAGATCGTGCCTGCGTCCCATTAAGCTGAAGGGGCCGGACACATAGAGGTCGTAGCTGTCCTGCTTTTCCTCGTGCTTGTTGCGGGCGCCGTACTGTGTATAGAGTCCGCTGAGCACGGACAGGCCGATGTAATGGCCCTGCATGTTGAAATCGGCATCGGCGTGGTAGGCCGACAACTGCATCCGCCAGCCGCTGTCAAAACGGTGTTCCAGACCGGTGAAGAACGAGGTGGTGTCCTTGTCCCAGTATTCCCAGTCGTCGGCGTAAGAAGTCGAGCGCGGCAGGTGGAGGTCGCTGCCATCGGCGGCGACGGGCAGGCCAGTGAAACCGTTCCCGCCCAGCACATCCTGCTGGTACAGCGCACTGAGGGTCAGCAGGGTGCGCGGCCCGAGATCTTTTTCGACGATTCCGTAGAGCAGCTTGCGGTCGCTCTTCTCGCGGTCCTTGTAGCTTCCCTCGTCCTGGTAGGCCGCGACCACCCGGCCGCGCAGGCTGCCGTCCGTGCTCAGCGGACCGGAGGCGTCCAGTTCGGTTCGGTAGCGATCCCAGTTGCCGACGCTGGTGGTGATCGAGGCCTGGGTTTGCTGGGTCGGCCGCTTGCGCACCAGGTTGACCGCCGCAGCGGGATTGCCCGCGCCCTGGACCAGGCCGGTGGCGCCGCGCACGATCTCCACATGGTCGTAGACCGCCATGTCGGTGGCCAGCAGGTCCTGGCTGAGGTTAGAGCTGTCCAGGCTCACCGGCAGGCCGTCGTACATGATGTTGTCCACGTACATGCCGCGCGCATAGAAGGAGGCACGCGCCGGCCCGAAGCGGCGATAGGTCAGTCCCGGCGCGCTTTGCACCACGTCGTTGACCGTGGACAGCCCCTGGTCCTCGATGCGTTGCCGGGTGATGACCGTGACCGCCTGTGGCGTCTGGCGCATCGACAGGTCGAGCTTGGTGGCGGTGGTCATGGCCGGGGTGGTGTAGGAGCCGCTGCCTTCGGTCGTGGTGCTGCGATAGGCCAGGGCAGTCACATTCAGCGGTGCCAGCGTCACTGCCGTACTCGAACCCGGGACGGCCGGCTCGACCGTAACCAGGCTTCCCTCGAAACGCCCGGTCAGTCCGCTTCCCGCCAGCAGGCGTTCGAGCGCCTGCCGCGGGCTGAGGCTGCCCGAGACGGCCGGTGCGTTCTTGCCGGATACCACGACCTGCGACACCGCAAGCGGGATGCGCGTCTGCAACGACCATTGGTTGAGCGCCTGTGGCAGCGGCTGGGCGGCGATGCTGATCTGCATCGGCGCGCCTGGCGCCTGGCCTGCCTGCTGGGCGGACAACGGTGCTGCGCCCATCGACATGGCCAAGGCCAGCACGAGCGGTGCCGGTCGCATAGAAAGGTGGTTCATCAACTTTGCTCCAAGGGATCAATCGGTCTTACCGGTGTAGACGCAGAAAGACGGCCTGACCCTGTAAGGAGCGAGGGTTTCATCGCCTGGCGCTCACCTACAGGCGCTGGCGTGCCATGCCGGGTACGCCCAGGGGCTATTGGGCCGGGAGCAGTTCGGTCACGTTTCCGGTCTGGCGCAGGCGCACGGGCAGGACGCGCGGCAGCGCCCGCCGCAGCGTGGCCGGATCCATGGGATCGAAGGTTCCGCTCAGCCGCAGCGCGGCAACGGCGGGGTCGCGCACCAGCATGCCTGTGCGACCGTAGCGCTCGAATTCGGCGATGGCCTGGCGCAGGGGGACGTCGACGAAGCTGACGCGCTGTGCGCTCCAAGGGGCGATACCGGTCGCCGGGACGCTGCCGACCTTGCCGAGCACGCCCTGCGGATCGCTTGTGACCTGCTGGCCCGCGACCAGCAGCACCGAGGCGCGCCCATGCATGGCGGAGTCGGTCTGTGCGCCGGGGCGGCCCACGTCAACCTTGCCTTGCTCGACCGCCACCTGCACACCGTCGCTGCCGGGGATGCCCGGGGTATGCCGCACCGAAAATCGGGTGCCCACCACGGTCACGCGCAATGGCCCGGCGAGCACCTGGAAGGGACGCCGGGCGTCGGCCTGCACTGCAAACAGGGCCTGGCCATCCAGTAGTCTGGCTTGGCGCCGATGCCGGTAATAGGTGACTTCGATACGGGTGGCGGTATCGAGCCGCAGCCGGGTGCCGTCCGGCAAGGGAATGTCCCGTTGCTGGCCGCGTTCGGTGCTGAACGACTGAACGAATACTGGCCGATCCTGGTCGTGCTGCCAGAATCGCCAGCCTATGCAGACCACGAGCGCTGCAATGCTGGCCGCCGCCAGCAGCGGCCACAGCACCCGATGCCCTCTTGGCCCGGCGGCGCGGGCAGGCTGGCGCGGGCGGGCGGGCGGCGGTGCCGGAATAGGCCGGTCCGGTTTCACGGGAGTCCCAGATGGCTGCGCAAGCCTCTCGTCGTGCTCGAGCTGTCGACGCATCCGCATCACCAGCTCTTGGGGCAGGTCGTCCAAGCGGGCCCACTGCAACTGGCAACGGGCATACATCTGCCCATGTCGCCGATCCGCGGCCAGCCACTGCTGAAAAGCGTCTTCCTGCGCATCGTTCCAACTCGCATCCCGGCGCTGTACGAACCAGGCCAAGGCCATTTCGCGCTGGCGTGCCGCGTTCTGATCACTGCCCGGGCTCATGTGGGGTTTCCTTCCGAAAGCCTCGAATCGGTTTCCGCGTCCTTCGGGAACGCAGCAGGCTGCACGGTTTGCCCCGTCCTGGCCGCTCCGCCTCGGCGTGCCTGCGGGGGTCTGGTCACTTCGTCCAGCGTCTCCAGATGGTCCCAGCATGCCGCTAGTGCAACCCGGATATGCATTTCGACGGTCTTGACCGCGATGCCCATCCTCTGGGCGACATCGGCGTGGGTGAGCCCATCGAACTTGACGTACAGAAAAGCCTCGCGGCATCGAGGTGGAAGGGCCTCAACAATGGAAACGACTGCCTCGAAGCGCTGGCGCGCGGCCTGCGCTACTTCGGGTTCGAAAGCCTCCGGACCGGCTTGATCATCCGGATCAATGGATGGCTCGTCGGGCTCGGGCTTGCGTCCCTGGTCGCGCACGACACCTCGGCGGAAATTGTCCACGACCAGGTTCCGCGCGGTCCGGTAGAGCAGAGCGCGTGGATTGTGGATGACCACGCCCGATTGCTCGGCTGCATAGACACGCGCATAACTTTCCTGCGCCAGGTCGGCTGCGGTCTCGCGATCACGAACCTTGCGGGTGAGGAAGTTGAGCAACTCCCGGTAATAAGTGTGGAACACCTGTATGCCGCAGCCCAATCAAAATGATAACCGTCGTCTGGACAGGTTGGCTGGGAAGATGTGGCTGACCTGGTGCATTCCATCATGCGATGAATGCGGCCCATCATACTGATTCGTTCGGGCGTAGTCCCGTGCAGGGCCGCACTGTATGGTGCAAGTCGGTGCGATAGAGATGCTCCGGGCGCAGATGGGTATACCACTGGGGCAGCTTCCAGCCGCGGTGGCTGGTGGCGAGCGCGACCTGCTCGATGCGCAGTCCACTTCCGGGCATCTTCATGGCACAGAAAGGTCTCGCTCACATAGGGTTGCTTGCGCCTGACCTGAACGCGCCATCGACCCGATGGAAGCTGGAGAATCGTCGCCATTTCGTGTGCGCCATGTGCGCACGGGGCCGAAGTTCATCTGACAGTTGCGCCGACAGGCAGGCCGAAGCGCTCAGACCCGCAGCTCTTCGGATCGCTGAATGACCTGACCAAGATCCACCTGAGTGGGGGCGCATGCACCGAATTTATAGTCATGAGGTCGAGGGTGCTGTCCTTGTAAAAAGGGGGCCGCGACTAGAACAGCCGGTCCTGCGACAAAGCTCAACTTAGTCACGGGAGGGCCGAGGCCCGTTTCAGGCTGGTCGGATGTCCGCATTGTCCAGGTTCAAGGCGTGTTCGGCCTTCTTCGCACGCGGCCCGAGTGCTGCCGGAAGCCGTCGGCAAGATGATCCGATGCCATGAGCAGATTGCCCGGCGCTATCAGCGGCCGCGACCGCAAGCCTTCGCCGGATGACCTGAAGCGCGCGCAATGCGCGCTTTTTCCTTTTCGGGATCAACGGCTTGGCGATGCGGCGATGGTGCGCGCCGGCGATCGCGCCGGTGCTGCATATGCGGAAAGCTTTGATGCAATGCCGTTATTTGCAGTTGGGCCGGTGCCGGGCGCGGCGTAGCGTGCGATGCGACAAGCGGCGCGGCCCGGGGCAATCCACCGGAGCCGGCGCGCCGCGATCACCGCCCTGGACGCCGCCTTGCCGACCCTCGCCTCGCACCCGCTTCCGCTGTCCCGG
>DNXT01000107.1 GCA_003505795.1 Lysobacteraceae bacterium
TGAACCCGGGCCAGCGGGCGCAGTTCCAGCGCCGCCGCCAGCGGCTGTTCCGCCCGGCCCAGCAGCGCCGCATCGCGCAGCAGCGCCACGGTCTCGGCATGCGGCAGCGACAGCCACCAGCCGCCGCATTCATCGCCCGCGCGCTGATAGCGCACGCGCCGCGCCGGGTCCTCGCCCGACGCGATCCAGACGCCCTCGTCGCCGGCCAGGTCCTCCGGGTCGAGTCCCCACAGCAGCGCGGACGGCGCGTCCAGCAGTTCTTCCGGCGCGCAGCCGAGCAGGTCCAGCGCCATGCGGTTGCAGCCGCGGATGCGGCCATCGGGCGCCAGCCGGAGCAGGCCGACCGGTACGTCGGGCAGGTCGTGCAGCGCCGGGGCCTGCGAGGTGGGGTGCGACATGGGATCTCCTCCCAGAAATCCATACCCCTGTTATCGGCACGCGGCGGCGGCAATTGAGCGGCCGGGCCGATCGCCGACGGAGCGGCCCTGGTGATCCGCTGTTGCTGTTGCTGTCGCCTTTGCCTTGGCTATACGCTTTTCCAATTCCCGGCAGCGGCAGGCTGCCTGTTGAGGAATCTGTGGGAGGGACTTCAGTCCCTCCCACAAGGCTCTCCCGATCCCTGAAGAGCTCGGGAAAGCCTCCGCGCCTGAACGGCCTCGGCATGCCGTGGCCACTCCTAAATATAAGCAAATACAAAAAAGCACGGCTGCTCCTCCTCCGGCCGCTCCTCCTACAAAAGCAGGGCGACACCGGGAAAGCCGCAATAGCCGGCTCGCGCCGGAGATAGCCGGCGATTCCCGGCGCGCGCCGATACGCCTAGTAACCCGCCGCCTGGCCGTCCTTGCGGCTCTCCGAGGCGCCGTAGTACACGCCCGTCTCCGGATCGCGCAGGATCGCCTGGTAGCCGCCGTACGGCCCGTCGGCGAAGATGATGCGATGGCCCTTGCGCATCAGCGCGCGGATCGTGGCGTAGTCGAAGCCGGTCTCCAGGTTGACCTCGCCGCCGTCGCTCATCGCGGTGGCCTGCCCGGTCGGCTCGGTCGAGCCCTCGTGCTGGATGCGCGGCGCGTCGCCGGCTTCCTGCAGGTTCATGCCGAAATCGACCAGGTTCATCACGATCTGCGCATGGCCCTGCGGCTGCATCGCCCCGCCCATCACGCCAAAGCTCAGCCACGGCTTGCCGTCCTTGGTGACGAAGCCGGGAATGATGGTCTGGAACGGGCGCTTGCCCGGCGCGTAGCCGTTCGGGTGGTCCTTGCGCAGCACGAACATCTCGCCGCGGTCCTGCAGGATGAAGCCGAGCCCCGGCGGCGCCATGCCGCTGCCCATGCCGCGGTAGTTGGACTGGATCAGCGACACCATCATGCCGTCGGCGTCGGCCACGGTCATGTAGATGGTGTCGCCTTCCTCCAGCTGCTTGGGCGTGCCCGGCTGCGCTTCCTTCAGCGCCTTGTCCGGCGAGATCAGCGCGCGTCGCTGTGCCGCGTACTGCTTGGAGATCAGCTTCTGCACCGGTGCCGGGCTGAACGCCGGGTCGGCATAGAAGCGGGCGCGGTCGGCGAACGCCAGCTTCTTCGCCTCGACATACAGATGCACGTGCTCGGGCGAGCCGAACGCGATCTTGGAGAAGTCGTAGCCTTCGAGGATGTTGAGGATCTGCAGCGCGGCGATGCCCTGGCTGTTGGGCGGCAGCTCCCAGACGTCGTAGCCGCGGTAGTTGCTGCTGACCGGCTCGACCCACTCGCCGTGGTGGCTGGCCATGTCGTCGTAGCCGAGGAAGCCGCCGTTGGCCTTGAAGTAGGCGTCGATGGTGCGGGCGATGTCGCCCCTGTAGAACGCATCGCGGCCGCCGTCGGCGATCTTCTGCAGGGTGTCGGCCAGGTTCGGGTTCTTCCACAACTCGCCCTTGCGCGGGGCGTGGCCATCGATCGTGAACTGCTCCTTGAAGCCTGGGTACTGCGACAGCCGCGGCACCGAGCGGTCCCAGTAGTAGGCGATGGTCTCGGCGACCGGATGGCCTTCGCGGGCATAGCGGATCGCCGGCGCCAGGTTGTCGGCCATGGGGCGGCGGCCGAAGCGCTCGTGCAGCGCGAACCAGCCGTCGACCGCGCCCGGCACCGACACCGGCAGCGGGCCGGTGGCCGGGATCTCCTTCAGGCCGCGGCGCTGGAACTCGGCCAGGGTCAGCGACTTGGGCGAGCGGCCCGAGCCGTTGTAGCCGTACAGCTTCTGCGTCTTGGGGTCCCACACGATCGCGAACAGGTCGCCGCCGATGCCGTTCCCGGTCGGCTCCATCAGCCCGAGCGCGGCGTTGGCGGCGATCGCCGCGTCGACCGCCGAGCCGCCGGCCTTCATCACGTCCAGCGCGACCTGGGTGGCCAGCGGCTGCGAGGTGGCCGCCATCGCATGCGGCGCGATCACCTCCGAGCGGGTGGCGAAGGTGGCGCCGGTGATGCGGTCGGCGGCGACCGCGGAAGGCAGCACGGCCAGCAGCGCGGCCAGCAGCAGAGTTCGGCGTGAATGCACGGAAGATTCCCCTTGAAACGAGCCGCCACCATAGCAGCGCATGCGCGCTGCCGACTCGGACCCGCATCGCATTGCGAGACCGGCCGGATCTGCGCAAAAAGCGCATGGCCCCGCCGCGCCCGCCGCGCCGGCACAGCCGGTTTCAGGCGTAACGATCCTTTGCTGGCGGGCCTTGCGCCGGCGCCGCCGCGGTCCGGTGCGGACAAAGCGCGGCGAAGGGTTGACAGCATGCGAAAGCGCATGTTTATCTCGTCTGCATGTTGCATCGCCACACCAGCCCGAACGCTTTCCTGCCCGCGCCGATCGGCGCGAACGCGGCGGCGTCGCTCCTCGTCCTCGTACTCATTAGCTCGCCAAACGGTGCGGGACGAACCAGCGTGTAGGCAGCAAAGGCACACAGGATTCGACAAGACCCCGCACCGGCAACGGCGCGGGGTTTCGCGTTTCAGGGATCACGAAAAGTTTCGGATGACATGAACATCGCAGGCAACAAAACCCGCACCACCGCCTCCGCTTCGGCTCCGACGAAGCCGGCGGCATGCGCCTGCCGTTCCGCCCCTGGACGTTCCCGCCTTCAGCCGGCCAGCGCCTCCGCTGCTGGCTGATTTCATTTCCGACCTCTCCGAAGGACTCCGCACCATGAGCAACGACTCCAACACCCCCAAGATCGCGGTCATCGGCTACGGCAGCCAGGGCCGCGCGCATGCGCTGAACCTGCGCGATTCCGGTTTCGACGTCACCGTGGGCCTGCGCCCCGGCGGCCCCACCGAGGCCAAGGCCCAGGCCGACGGCTTCGTGGTCAAGACCCCGGCCGAGGCGGTGAAGGACGCCGACCTGGTCGCCGTGCTGACCCCGGACATGGTGCAGAAGAAACTGTACGAGGACGTGCTGGCGCCGAACATGAAGGCCGGCGCCGTGCTGCTGTTCGCGCACGGCCTGAACGTCCACTTCAACATGATCGCCCCGCGCGAGGACCTGGACGTGGTGCTGGTCGCGCCGAAGGGCCCGGGCGCGCTGGTGCGCCGCGAGTACGAGATCGGCCGCGGCGTGCCGTGCATCTACGCGGTGTACCAGGACAGGAGCGGCAAGGCCGAGCAGTTCGCGCTGGCCTACGCCGGCGGCCTCGGCGGGGCGCGCGCCAACCTGATCAAGACCACCTTCAAGGAAGAGACCGAGACCGACCTGTTCGGCGAGCAGGCGGTGCTGTGCGGCGGCGCCTCGGCGCTGGTGCAGGCCGGCTTCGAGACCCTGGTGGAAGCCGGCTACCAGCCGGAGATCGCCTACTACGAGGTGCTGCACGAACTGAAGCTGATCGTAGACCTGTTCTACGAGGGCGGCATCACCCGCATGCTGGAGTTCATCTCCGAGACCGCGCAGTACGGCGACTACGTCAGCGGCCCGCGCGTGATCGACGCCAGCGTCAAGGCGCGCATGAAGGACGTGCTGACCGACATCCAGAACGGCACCTTCACCAAGAACTGGGTCGCCGAGTACGAAGCGGGCCTGCCGAACTACAACAAGTACAAGCAGGCCGACCTGGAACATCCGATCGAGAAGGTCGGCAAGGAACTGCGCGCCAAGATGGTGTGGCTCAACGGCCAGTCCGGGGCCGCGCAGCCCTCCGCAAGCCAGCCACGGGCCGCGTAAGCCGCGGCGTTCCCCCACCGCTACCGCAAAGGTCGCCACCGCATGAACACCTCCGCACAACCCGGCACGCCCCGCAACGGCGCGCGCTGGTTGACGCAGGCCCTGGAAGCCGAGGGCGTCGATACGCTGTTCGGCTATCCGGGCGGCACCATCATGCCGTTCTACGACGCATTGGTGGATTCGCAGCTCAAGCACGTCCTGGTCCGCCACGAGCAGGGCGCGGCCCTGGCCGCCAATGGCTACGCCCGCGCCAGCGGCCGGGTCGGCGTATGCGTGGCCACGTCCGGCCCCGGCGCCTCCAACCTGGTCACCGGCATCGCCGACGCGATGCTGGATTCGGTGCCGATGGTGTGCCTGACCGGCCAGGTCGCCACGCCGCTGCTGGGCACCGATGCGTTCCAGGAACTGGATGTGTTCGGGCTGACCCTGCCGATCGTCAAGCACAGCTACCTGGTGCGACGGGTCGAGGACCTGCCCGAAGTGGTGCGCGAGGCGTTCCGGATCGCGCGCGAGGGCCGCCCCGGCCCGGTCCTGATCGACCTGCCCAAGGACGTGCAGGTCGCCGACGCCTCGCACCTGCCCGAGCACGTGCCGGCCGCGGTGGAGCCGCCGCCGGCGCCGGCCGA
>DNXT01000110.1 GCA_003505795.1 Lysobacteraceae bacterium
GGCCTGCAGCAGCGGCGCGAACGCCAGCGCCAGCAGGCCGGCGGCCAGGGCCAGCGGGCACCGGCGGGAAGGGACGGGGGCGTTGGACGGCGATCGGCTCATGCGCGGGATCCTGGGGGTCGATGTCGGTGCGGTGCAGGTGGCCCGGCCGAAGCCGGGCCGCTGCTGCCCGGCCCGGCCCGGTTCGGGACGGGAGAGAGTGCCGGGCAGCAGCAAGCGGGCAGGCGCCGGCCGTGGCAGCCAGGCGGTGGCGCGGCATCGGACGGGCCTGTACATGGTCGCGAATCCTTGGCGGCATGGCAGGCGCGGGACGGACGCGGCGGAAGCCTGCGAACGCTCGCTCCGGATCCATGCAGCGATGAATTTAGATCGATCCAAGTAAAGCACGGCCGTTTCCGCCCACGCATTCTGCAATGCACCATGGCGGCAGGCATCGCTTCGGCCTGCTGCCCGTTCTCGGCGGACAGCCCTTTCCAGCACGGCCCGCCGCGCCCGCAGGCCCGCAGCGCTGCGTCCAGGTCGCCTCGGCGAGGGGCGCATGCAGCGCCCCGATCCGCAACGTTCCAAGGCCGCCGGACCGGCGGAAAAGCCGCCTGCGAGGCCGCATCCGACATATTGCGCAGCAGCATGCGCCTGCCGACACGCTGTGCTAAAAAGCCGGCGCCAATCGTTTAGATCGATCCAAACCGGTATCGCGACTGTCCGGCACAAAGCAGAAATGCAGCCGGGCCCACGCGCGACACCACGGGAATCTTCGAGGGGGGAGCGAGCCCAGGCATTTAGATCGATCCAGCCATCGCGCACCAGCAAAACGATTCAATCCTGGAGAGGAGATTGAAATGAAGCACACCTCACGCAAGCACGGCCGCGACGCCTTGTCCGCGGCCATCGCCGCAGCCCTGATGGGCATCGCGGTGCTGCCGGCCGGCGCCTTCGCGCAGCAGGCCACCCCCACCGACACCGCCCCGGGCACCGACGCTCCCGCGAACGCCGAGGCCACCACGCTCGACGCCGTCACCGTCACCGGCTATCGCTACGCCATCGAAAAGAGCCTGGACCAGAAGCGCGAAGCCAACGCGATCGTCGACGTCGTCAACGCCGAGGACGTCGGCAAGTTCCCCGACAAGAACGTGGCCGACGCGCTGCAGCGCGTGCCGGGCGTGATCGTCAGCCGCAGCGGCGGCGAGGGCAAGAACGTCAGCGTCCGCGGCCTTTCGTCGGAACTGACCCTGACCGAATTGAACGGCAACTACATCGCCACGGCCGAATCCAACGGCGATCCGTCGCGTTCGTTCAACTACATGCTGCTGCCGTCGAACATGCTGTCCAGCGCCGAGCTGTTCAAGTCGCCGGAAGCGCGCCTGGACGAAGGCGGCATCGGCGGCACCGTGATCCTGCATACGCGTCGCCCGCTGGACATGGAAGCCAACACCGGCTTCGTCTCCGCCGAGGGCACCTGGGCCGACACCACCAGGAAGACCGACGGGCAGTTCTCCGGCTCGTATTCCTGGCACGACAAGGACGACCGCTTCGGCGTCTTCGTCGGCTACACCCAGCAGCGGCGCACCACGCGTGCCATGCTGGCCTCCACCGAGGACTGGCAGTGGTATGGCGACGACTACGACGCGCATCCGGCGACCGACGTCAACGGCAATCCCTCCGGGATGACCGGCTACTGGTGGGGCGAATCGGGCTTCTACGACCAGGGCGGCAACTACTACACCAACTTCATGATGCCGACCTCGGTCAATTTCGACGTCAAGGACGAGGACCGCGAGCGCAAGGGCGGGCAGGTGACCCTGCAGTTCAGACCGATCGACAACCTGACCCTGACCGCCAACTATTTCCGCTTCGACCTGTCGGAGAACTACTCGCGCAACATGCTGAAGATTCCGGAATGGAATCTGGCCCGCTACTCCGGCGACGGCAACTGGCCCGGCGGCCGCATGCTCGACGGGCTGACCTTCGACCCCAGCGGCACCATCGTCACCGGCACGCAGTACCGGATGCATCCCGGCAAGACGTACTACTGCAGCGGCGACGAGGCCGCCGCAGGCGGCTTGACCAACACCGGCGGCTTCGGCCCGGACGACTGCACCATCCCGACGCCGCAGCTCACCGGCGAATACCACCTCGAGAGCGCGCTGTCGCAGACCGCCGACTTCGAGGCCGAATGGCGCGGCGAATCGGTGGACGCCACCTTCAAGGGCGGTCGCACCTGGGCCAAGGGCGGCCCGTCGATGGCGCTGCGCATGTCGGCCAAGCCGCGCGTCAGCGCGGACGGCGAGTACGTCCCGGGCAACTACTACAGCGCCTGGAACCTGGCCGGCACGCCGTCGATGGCGTTCTCGCCGGAGCTGATGCAGAACCTGCTCGACGGCATCGCCGAAGTCGACGTCGGCTCGACCGACTCGTCCTGGACCCGCAACAGCACCTGGCAGAAATACGCCCAGGTCGACCTCACCTGGCACAACGACGCGGGCTGGCTGGACTCGCTGCAGTTCGGCCTGAAGTACCGCGACGGCGGCACCCACCGCAGCACCGGCAACAACTACTGGGTATGCCCGGGCACCGATCCCGGCGACTACGCCAACCGCTACCAGAACTGCGACTCCAGCGCCACCACGTTCCTGTCGCAGTTCCTGCATCCACAATCGCTCGACAATATCGAGGGCGGCTTCACCACCAGCGCGTTCCCGGCGATCAACTATCCGGCCTACGTCGCCTATCTGAACCAGACCTACGGGGCGATGCAGACCCGCCAGGAGGACAACTTCGTCTACAACGTCGGCGAGGAGATCTACTCGACCTACCTGCAGGCCAACTTCCGGACCGAACGCCTGCGCGGCAACGTCGGCGTACGCGTCGTGAGCACCCAGCAGCATGCCGACTCCACCGACCGGGTCGACTACTACAACGACTACTTCCTCGACGGCCCGGACGGCAACCCGCTGGCGTGCACGCCCGGCAACGTACTCGCCGGCTATGCCTGCGAAAGCGGCTTCACCAAGCTGCCCGACGACACCAGCGACCCCAACGCCACCGCGCATACGTCGTCGTACGTGGTCAGCGCGCTCGACCGCTCCTACCTCGACGTCCTGCCGAGCTTCAACATCGCCTACGACCTGAGCGAGAACCTGCTGCTGCGTGCCGCCGCGTCCAAGGTGATCTCGCGGCCGAGCTACAACGACATCGCCGCGCCCGGCAGCCTGGCGCACTACAGCGAGGAATACGTCAACGACCGCCGCGTGGCCGGCGGCGCGAACCAGATGGGCTGGTACGGCTCGGGCAGCAACAAGAAGCTGGACCCGTACAAGGCGAACCAGTACGACGTGAGCGTGGAGTGGTATTTCCGCCCGGGCTCGGTCGTGGGGCTGGACCTGTTCCGCAAGGACGTCAGCAACTTCTCGGTGCCGGTGGTGACCGACACGACCATGGACGTCGGCGGCGAGACCGTGACGGTGCAGAACTATTCGACCAGCGCCGGCGGCCGCGACGCCACCTCCGAAGGCGTCGAGTTCTACGCGCAGCACACGCTGGATTTCGGCCTCGGCTTCCAGTTCAACTACACCTACAACAAGACCAACGAAGCGGCCATCACCCTCGAGGACGGCACCGAGGTCGGCAAGTCTCCGCTGATCGGCAGCGCGAAGAACCAGGCCAACTTCACCGTGTTCTACGAAACCGACAAGCTGCTGCTGCGCGCTTCGTACAATCGTCGCGGCGAAGTGGTCGACGGCCTGATCCAGGGCCTGAACATCTACCAGGAGCCATACCAGCAGATCGACTTGAACGCGGCGTACAACATCACCCAGGACCTGAGCCTGACCGCGTCGGTGCTGAACCTAACCCGCGAGGAGCAGCGCATGCACCTGGGCAACGACACCAAGGCCCGCTTCTACTCCAACAGCTATGCCGGTCGCGTGGCATACCTGGGCCTGACCTACAGGTTCTGAACCGCCGCGGCAGCTGCCCGCCAGGCAGTTGGACGCCCTCCCCGATGGCCCGGGCAGCACCACCCGCGATGGGCCGCCGGAGGCCGGAGCGGAAGCGTCGGGGTAGACGGCGCGGGACAGCGCGGACAGGATGGCGTCGGGTCGAGGGGCCCGCGCCCTCGGCGCAG
>DNXT01000048.1:0-370 GCA_003505795.1 Lysobacteraceae bacterium
CGCGGCGACCGGCGCGGACTTCAACAGCGTGCTGGCCAACCGCTACCGCGACGGCCGCGACGCCATGGGCTGGCACAGCGACGACGAGCCGGAACTGGGGCCGCAACCGCTGATCGCCTCGCTGAGCCTGGGCGCCGCGCGCAGGTTCGCATTCAGGCACCGCTCCGATCCGGCGCTGCGCCTGGCCCTGACGCTGGGCCACGGCGACCTGTTGCTGATGGCCGGCGCCACCCAGTCCCACTACCGCCATGCGCTGCCGCGCACGGCCAGGCCGGTCGGGGAGCGGGTCAACCTGACCTTCCGGCGGATCGTTTGCTGAACTTCAGCACGGCCCTTGGTTCTTGTGGGAGCGACTGAAGTCGCTCCCACA
>DNXT01000048.1:471-9982 GCA_003505795.1 Lysobacteraceae bacterium
GACTGAAGTCGCTCCCACAGAAGGCGGCAGCTTTTTCACTGGCGGTACGGTCTGGCGCGGCGGCGCACCGTGCGGCATGGGCGCGTCGGTCTCACGTGGGTGCGGAAAGCCCCGTCGCGACTGAAGTCGCTCCTGCGAACGAAACCAGGGAGGGGGTCATGGCGAGGCGGTCGGCGAATCGCGCTGCCCGGCCTGCAGGGTCCAGCCGACCAGCTCGGTGGTGACCTGGGTCAGCGCCTGCTGGAAGGCATCGGCCACCGCGGCGGTCTCGGTGGCGGCCGCCGGCCGCGCGACCAGGAAGGTGCGCGAGTCGACGATGCGCTGGTCGACCGTATGCAGCAGCTTGGCGTTGAGCTCGATCGTCGCCGACGGCAGCGCCTGGCCGGCGTAGTCGGACTCGAACCGGCGCAGGTCCAGGGCCAGCTTGTAGTCGGAGCGGATGCCGGTGCCGAGACGGGCCACGCCGTGGATCCTGCCGGAGTCCTCGAAGGCGCGCACCACCGCCTCCTCGAGCATGTCGGTGGCCGGCTGCGCCCAGCTGGCGCCGCGGTAGATCTCCAGTTCCGCCGGCGTGGGACGCACGTTGATGCGGGGGCTGTCGACCAGCCGGGCGGCGCTGGGCTTGGCGATGGCCAGCTGCCAGTCGACCTGGGGCCAGGACGGGTCCGGAGCCACGCGGACTTCGGGCGCGTAGATGGTGACCGGGTCCTTGTCGCCGCCGATCAGCGAGCAGCCGCCCAGCGCGGCGAAGGACAGGCACAGCCAGGGAAGGAGTCTGCGGGTCGGCTTCATTTCGGATCGAACTCCTTCGGTGCGTCGCGACCGAGCAGGTAGCGCGTGGGGTTGTTCTCGAGGCGGTCGCTGACCCGGCGCAGGTCGCGGATCAGGCCGCGCAGCTCGGTCAGGGTCGGGCCGAGCTGGGCCAGGCCGTCGTTGGCGAAGCTGTTGATGGCGGCGCGGTTCTCGCCAAGGATGCTGTCGGCGTTGCCGGCGGCCGAATCGAGCTTGACCAGGGTGGCGTCGAGCTTGGCCAGGATCGTCGGCAGCTGCTGCACCAGGTTCTGGTCGAGCCGCTGGATCGTGCCGTTGGTGGTGCTCAAGGTGGCATCGAGGTTGCGAGCGGCGTCGCGGGCGCTGACCAGCAGCGCCTGCATGCCCTGGTCGTGGTCGGCGATCGAGCCGCTGATCGCCTCCAGGTTCCGCAGCGTGGTGGAGATGCTGGCGACGTTGCGGTCGCTGAGCACCTGGTCCATCCGCTCGACGATGCGGTTGGCGGTATCGGTGATGTTCTGCAGCGCCGACGGCGTGGTCTGGATGATCGGCGCATCGCTCTTGTCCACCGAGGTCAGGGCCGGGGCCTCGGGCGTGCCGCCGCTGAGCTGGATGATCGACGGGCCGGTCAGGCTGGTGATCGCCAGCTTGGCGCGGGTGTCGCTCTTGATCGGGGTGGTCGAGTTCAGGCGGATGCGCGCGACCACCTGGCGCGGGTCGTTCGGCGCCAGGGTCAGTTCGGTGATCGAGCCGACCGCGATGCCGTTGTATTGCACCGGGCTGCCGACCGACAGGCCGGTGACCGCCTCGCGGAACACCACCCGGTAGTTCTGCCAGGTGCGGTCGGAGGAGTACTTCGCCGCCCACAGGCCGAACAGCAGCAGCGCAAGCCCGGCCACGATGGTGAACGCGCCGATCAGGACGTAGTTGGCTTTGGTTTCCATGAATGGGGCCGGGAATGGGGGAAGGGGGAATGGGGAATCGAAAAGAGCAGTATGTCCTGTCGGATCAGGCGGGAGGCGCGGGAATCGCCGATTCCCGATGGCCTGCTCCCGGTTCCCGGCTTTGGCGCGCGGCGCGGGCACGGGGACCGTGGAAGTATTCCTGTATCCACGGGTGGTCGACCTGTTCGATCTCCGCCAGCGGCGCGGTGGCGATGACCTTGCGGTCGGCCAGCACCGCGACGCGGTCGCAGATCGCGTAGAGCGTATCCAGATCGTGGGTGATCAGGAACACGGTGAGGCCGAGCGCCTCCTGCAGGGTCTTGATCAGGCGGTCGAAGGCGGCCGCGCCGATCGGGTCCAGGCCGGCGGTCGGCTCGTCCAGGAACAGCAGCGGCGGGTCCAGCGCCAGCGCGCGGGCCAGGCCGGCACGCTTGCGCATGCCGCCGGACAGCTGCGACGGCAGCTTGTTGATCGCCTCGGCCGGCAGGCCGGCCAGCTTCACCTTGAGCAGGGCCAGCTCGTAGTACCAGCGCTCGGGGAAATCGCGGTGCTGCTCCTTCAGCGGCACCTGCACGTTCTCGCCCACGGTCATCGACGAGAACAGCGCGCCGTCCTGGAACAGCACGCCGGTGTTGCGGGTGATGTGGCGGCGGTCGGCGCTGTCGCCGGAGACGGCATCCGCGCCGAGCACCTCGATCGTGCCGGCGTCGGGCTGGCGCAGGCCGAGGATGCTGCGCATCAGCACCGACTTGCCGGTGCCCGAGCCGCCGACCACGCCGAGGATCTCGCCGCGGCGCACGTCCAGGTCCAGCTCGTCGTGCACGATCTGGCTGCCGAAGCGGTTGACCAGGCCGCGCACGCGGATGGCGGCTTCACCGTCATCGGGATTCGGGATTCGGGATTCGGGATTGGTCAAGGCAAAAGCTCCTGTCCAGGCAAGAGGAGCCCGCCTTCGAATCCCGAATCCCGAATCCCGAATCCCGGCTCCTTCATCACCAGTCCACCTGCATGAACCACAGCGCCGCCAGCGCGTCGAGGATGATCACCAGCGAGATGGTCTGCACCACGCTGGAGGTGGTGCGCTCGCCGACCGACTGCGCGGTGCCGGCGACCTTCAGGCCTTCCAGGCAGCCGATCAGGCCGATCACCAGCGCGAACACCGGCGCCTTCGACAGGCCGACCAGGAAGTGCTTGAGCTGCATCGTCTCGTGCATGCGCGCCAGGTACATCTGCGGCGGGATGTCGAGGTCGAACGCGCCCACGGTGACGCCGCCGGCCAGGCCGGCCAGCATCGAGATGAAGGTCAGCAGCGGCAGCATCACCAGCAGCGCGAGCACCCGCGGGATCACCAGCAGGTCGATCGGGTCCAGGCCCAGGGTCTGGATCGCGTCGATCTCCTCGCGCGCCTTCATCGCGCCGATCTGCGCGGTGAACGCGCTGGCGGTGCGCCCGGCCAGCACGATCGCGGTCAGCAGCACCGCGAACTCGCGCAGGAACGCCACGCTGACCAGTTCCACCACGTAGATCTCCGCGCCGAAGTCGCGCAGGATGGTGGAGCCGAGGAACGCGATCACCGCGCCGACCAGGTACGACAGCAGCACCACCAGCGGCACCGCGTCCAGGCCGACCTGCTCCATGTGGTGCACGGTGGCGGTGAGGCGGAAGCGGCGCGGTTCGTGGACCAGCCGCATCATCTTGACCAGGTTCTCGCCGAGGAAGCTGGCCAGCGCCACGATGTCCTTGCCGGTGGTGGTGACCGCGATGCCGAGGCGTTCCAGCGCGGCGGCGAAGCCGTAGTCGCGCTTGGGCTTGGGGCGGTCGTCGGCGAGGTCCTCGATGGTGCACACCAGGGCCCGGTGCTCCTGGCGGAAGGCGATGGCGTCGTCGCCGAGGCCGTGGCGGCCGGCGAAGCGCAGCAACTGCAGCACGCCGGCCGAATCCAGGCGCTGGATGCCGCTGGCGTCGATATGGCGGACGTCCTGCGGCAGGGCTTCGAGCAGCTCGGCCGAGGGCAGCGCGGTCGACAGTACCCAGCTTCCGGAAAGCCGTACCCGCGAAGGGTCCTGGTCGTCCTTGTCGATCTTGGGGGGCTGGGCTGTGGTCATCGCGTCTCGTTCCGTGGCGCGAGCATACCCTGCCCGGCGTGAGAGGCGGATGCGCGCCGCGGCAGCCGATCGGGCGGCGCGCCGGGGCCGGTACAGCGCGCCGCCGCAACGGCATACACTGGCCGCACTGTCGCCGCGGTGCCGGTGCGACTACCCCTCATTCCGATCGCAACGAATGTCCGTCGCTTCCCCTGTCATTCCCTCCATCAGCGCGACCTATGCGCAGCGAGTGGCCTTCGTATCCGAGATCGCCGGGCGCCTGCATTCCTACGGCACCACCGCCCAGCGGCTGGAGGCGGCGGTGGTGGCGTTGTCGCAGCAGCTCGGCCTGGACTGCGAGCCCTGGTCCAACCCGACCGGCATCATCCTCAGCTTCAGCGATCCGACCAAGGCGATCGGCTCCAGCGACATCACCCGCGTCATCCGCCTGGCGCCGGGCGAGAACGACCTGCACAAGCTCAGCGTCGCCGACTACATCGCCGACAGCGTCGCCAGCGGGCGCATGAGCATCGCCCAGGGACATACCGCGCTGCGCCGGCTGGACCGCGAAACCCAGGGCCGCGGCAAGAGCCTGCAGGTGGTCGCGTTCGGCCTGGCCGCCGCCGGCGTGGCCGGCCTGTGGAAGCTGCCGTGGCTGGACATCGCCACCGCCGGCGCGATCGGGGTGCTGATCGGGCTGCTCACCCAGTACACCGACCGGCGTGCGGCGACCAAGGAGGCCGGCGAGGCGCTGGCCTCGCTGGTGGCGGGCGTCGTCGCCACCCTGGTCGCCGCGCTGGTCGGGCCGCTCAACCTCAACACGGTGATCATCGCCTCGCTGGTGGTGCTGCTGCCCGGCATGTCGCTGACCAACGCGGTCAACGAGCTGGCGAGCCAGCACTGGGTGTCGGGCACCGCGCGCCTGGCTGGCGCGGTCACCACCGTGCTCAAGCTGACCGTCGGCGCGGTGATCGCGGTGATGCTGGCGCAGTTCCTCGGCCTGGAGCCGCAGGTGCGCGCGGTCCGGCCGCAGGCGCACTGGGTGGAATGGGCGTCGCTGCTGCTGGCGGCGTATGCGTTCGCGGTGCTGTTCAAGGCCAACCGCCGCGACTATCCGTGGGTGATGGCGGCGGCGATGGCCGGCTACGTGATCGCGCGTTTCGCCGGCCAGGCCTGGGGCAGTCCGGCCGGCGTGTTCGCCTCGGCGATGCTGCTGACCGCGGCCGGCAACCTGTTCGGCCGGGTGATCCAGAAGCCGGGCGCGCTGATCCGCCTGCCGGGCATCATCATGCTGGTGCCGGGCAGCACCAGCCTGCGCGGTTTTCTCAACCTGATCCAGCAGCAGAATATCGACGTCGGCCAGGCGGCGCTGCTGGCGGTCACCAATATCGTGATGGCACTGGTGGCGGGATTGCTGTTCGGAAACCTGCTGATTCCCGCGCGCAAGAACCTATAAAGCCCGTTCCGCCGGAAGAGAAGTTCGAGACGAGGAGACGGCCGAAGCCCACGCCGTCGTTATACGGCACGAGGATTTGCCCGTACCCTATTCACCCCATTCTCTCTCTCTAGAGGGAATGGAAAACGAAAACGCCGGCATCGCTGCCGGCGTTTTGTCGCCATCGAAGGATTACTTCTTCTTGGCTGTCGCGGTCTTGGCGGCCACGGGCTTGGCGATCAGGAAATCCTCGACCTTCTTGCCCTTGGCGGTCAGCTCGGCCATCCAGCGCGGCTGCTTGCCGCGGCCGGTCCAGGTTTCCTTGGCGTTGGCCGGATTGCGGTATTTCGGTGCGACCTTGCCGAGCTTGCGGCCGGCCTTGGGGCCCGGCTTGCTGGCCGCCTGGCGGCCACGGGCCGGCTTGGCGGCCCCGAACAGTTCCTCGACGGTATAACCCTCTGCCTTCGCCAGCTTGGTGAGCTGTGTGCGGACCTTGGCGATGGGCGTGCGCTTGGCGACGATGGATTGCTGCTTCTTCGCGTTCTTGATGAGCGCACCCAACTGCTTGGCCGACAGGCCGGTGAGATCGATCGACATCACTACTCCGGAAGTGAGTGAAAGGGGGAAAAGCCATTCCGTGGCAGTGCCGGCATCATAATGTCGAAATATTGACGTTACAAACCCGCCGCTCGCCGGCAGCGGGTTCGCGGGATTCCGAATACCGATTCAAATCGGTCGAATCAGGCGGAAATACGCGACACAAGCGCGGCCTTGTCCAGATTCTCGGCGGCATCGGCCCGGCGCGCGCGATATTCGAACGTACCGGCCGCCAGGCCGCGTTCGGAAACCACGATACGGTGCGGTATGCCGATCAGTTCCATGTCGGCGAACATCGCGCCCGGGCGCAGCCCGCGGTCGTCCAGCGCGGCATCGATGCCGGCCGCCTGCAGCTCGGCCAGCAGCGACTCGGCGGCGCCGGCGACGGCCGGGTCGTTCTTCGGATTGATCACGCACACCACCGCCTCCCACGGCGCCATCGGCACCGGCCAGACGATGCCGGCGGCGTCGTGGTTCTGCTCGATCGCGGCGGCGACGATGCGCGACACGCCGATGCCGTAGCAGCCCATCGTCATCACCGCGGCCTTGCCGTTCTCGTCCAGCACGGTCGCGTTGAGCGCCTCGGCGTACCTGCGGCCGAGCTGGAACACGTGGCCGACCTCGATGCCGCGGGCGAGACGGATCTCGCCGCCGTCGCTGGCGCGGTCGCCCTCGACCACGTTGCGGATGTCGGCGACGGTGTCGGGCTCGGCCAGGTCGCGGCCCCAGTTGACGCCGGCGAGGTGGAACCCGGCCTCGTTGGCGCCCACCACGAAGTCGGCCATCGCCGCGACCTCGCGGTCGGCCACCACCCGGACCGGCCTGGCGGCGTTGAGCGGGCCCAGGAAGCCCGGCTCGCTGCCGAGGTGGTCGCGGATCTCCGCCTCGTTGGCCAGGCGGTACCCGGCCAGGCCGGGCACCTTGGCGAGCTTGATCTCGTTGACCGCATGGTCGCCGCGCACCAGCGCGAGCACGAAGCCGGCCTCGGTCATGAGCGCGATCGACTTGACCGTGCGCTGCAGCGCGATGCCGAGCAGCTGGGCGACCTCCTCGCAGGTCTTCTGGGTCGGCGTGGCGACCTTGTCGAGGGCCTCGGTCGCGGCCGCACGCGGCGCCGGCTCGGCGGCCACCGCGGCCTCGACGTTGGCCGCGTAGTCCGAGCCGGTGGAGAACGCCAGCGAATCCTCGCCGGACTCGGCGATCACGTGGAATTCCTGCGACGCGTCGCCGCCGATCGCGCCGGAATCGGCCTGCACCGCGCGGAACTCCAGCCCCAGCCGGGTGAAGATGCGGGCGTAGGCCGCCTTCATGTTCTCGTACTCGCGCACCAGGTCGGCGTCGGCCAGGTGGAAGGAGTAGGCGTCCTTCATCAGGAACTCGCGCGCGCGCATCAGGCCGAAGCGGGGGCGGATCTCGTCGCGGAACTTGGTCTGGATCTGGTAGAAGTTCACCGGCAGCTGCTTGTAGCTGCTCAGTTCCTGGCGCACGTAGTCGGTGATCGCCTCTTCGGCGGTCGGGCTGTAGCAGTAGTCGGCCTGCTTGCGGTCCTTGATCTTCAGCAACTGGTCGCCGAATTTCTCCCAGCGGCCGGATTCCTCCCAGAGTTCGCGCGGCTGGATCGTCGGCAGCAGCATCTCCACCGCACCGGCGCGGTTCATCTCCTCGCGCACCACCGCCTCGACCTTGCGCAGCACGCGCAGGCCCAGCGGCGACCAGGTGTACAGGCCCGAGGCCAGCTTGCGGATCATGCCCGCGCGCAGCATCAGCCGGTGGCTGACCAGCTCGGCGTCCGCCGGGGTTTCCTTGGTGGTGTGCAGGTGGAACTGGGACAGGCGCATCGACGGGCTTCGCTTCGGGCGGAAACCGCTATTTTGCCAGCCTGGCCGCATTGCCGGGGAATGGGGGGCGATTCCGGTGCAGGCGGGGGATCCGGCTGCCCGCGCCATTGCCTTCATCCGTGGACGGGAGAAGGTGGCGCGCAGCGTCGGGGACGCCCCAGCAATGCCGGGGTGGTCGCCATGATGAACGCGTTGCCATGCGTTCGATCAGTGCCCCGTCCGTGTAAGGCGCAAGGCCGCCCCCATCCGCCCTTCGGGCACCTTCCCCCGCTTGCGGGGGAAGGGAAAAGACGGATGCCCCCCGCTTGCGGGGGAAGGGAAAGGACGGATGCTCCCCGCTTGCGGGGCAGAGGAAATGAGGAGCGCCCCACGGATGGGGAAGGGCCGGGCAAGGCGGCTGCGGCTCGGCTCGATGAACAGCCCGGCGAGCCGTCGTGCCCGCGCGCCGGGCGGGAGGATCAGGTCCCGCTGGGCTTGCAGTAGGCCTTGGCCGCCGCCTCGGCGAGGTTCTTCTGGGCCTCGCGCTGGGCGTCGTCGAGCCGCGCATCGGGCTTGCCGTCGCCGTCGCTGTCCTGCATCACCGCCTTGTCGCTGCCGAGCAGCTCCAGGTTGCTGCGGGCGTTGAGGCAGTCCTGCG
Organism: Lysobacteraceae bacterium; assembly: GCA_003505795.1. GTDB lineage: Bacteria > Pseudomonadota > Gammaproteobacteria > Xanthomonadales > Xanthomonadaceae > UBA8801. The sequence goes on from DNXT01000048.1 coordinate 8,778, forward strand.
ATTGCTTGGCCTCGACGGTTTCGGCCACCGGGGCGACGCCGGCGCGGCTGTCGATCCGGCGCGCTTCGTACTGCTGCCCGGTCGGGGGTTTTTCGGAGTACTGGGTGACGCCATTGGCGTCCTTCCACTTGTACAGGTTGGCGGCGCCGGCAGCGGTGCTGGCAAGCAGCAACGCCAGGCAAAGCCTGGAAGCTGGTTTCATCTTGTTTCCCCAAGGGGTGTTTCCCGGCGCCGATTGCAGCACCCCCCGGCGGGGCTGGCAAGTCGATTAAACTGCGCGGATGGATGAAATGAGACCTCCCCCGCGTTCGCGCACGATCTACCTGCTGCCGAACCTGTTCACCACCGCCGGCCTGTTCTCGGGCTTCTTCGCCATCATTTCCGCGGCCAACGGCGATTTCGTCCAGGCCAGCATCGCGGTGTTCGTGGCGGCGGTGATGGACGGGCTGGACGGCCGGGTGGCGCGGCTGACCGGGACCAGCAGCGAATTCGGCGTCCAGTACGACTCGCTGGCCGACCTGGTCAGCTTCGGCATGGCGCCGGCGCTGGTGATGTACCACTGGTCGCTGTCGGCGCTGAAGCTGGACAGCGAGGTCATGGCCCGCTTCGGCTGGGCCGCGGCGTTCCTGTATGCGGCCTGCGCGGCCCTGCGCCTGGCCCGCTTCAACACCCAGGTCGGGGTGGTCGACAAGCGCTGGTTCATCGGCCTGGCCAGCCCCGCCGCGGCCGGGCTGATGATGTCGTTCGTGTGGGCGTTCGCCGACGGCAACCTGGGCTGGAACGGCGAGGAGCTGCGCTACGTGGCGCTGGCGGTGACCATCGTCGCGGCGCTGCTGATGGTCAGCCGGATCCGCTTCTGGAGCTTCAAGGGCGGCGCCAAGAATCCACGCGCCGACCGGGTGCCGTTCCTGGCCCTGGCGGTGATGGCGATCGTGCTGGCGGTGGTGTTCATCGACCCGCCGCGCACCCTGTTCGCGATCGGCGTGCTGTATGCGCTGTCGGGCCCGGCCATGTGGCTGTGGCGGCGCGCGCGCAAGGTTCCGGAAACGCCATGAGCGAGACGGCGGGCGCTCCGCTGTGGTCCGACCTGCAGGTCTCCTGGCTGCAGGCGCTGGGGCACACCGTGTACCTGGACCGGAGCAGCCTGCCGGAGCCGGTGGCCGCGGTCGCGCCGGCCCGCCCGGCCGAGGCACCGGTCCGCACGC
>DNXT01000049.1 GCA_003505795.1 Lysobacteraceae bacterium
GCCGGCGGCGATCGACGCCGGCCTGCTCGCCGACGTCCCGGCGCTGCGGCTGGTGTTCGTCAATGGCCGCCACGTGCCGGACCTGTCGGACCTGTCCGGCCTGCCGGACGGCGTCGCGCTGCAGCCGCTGTCGGCCGCGCTGGCGGATGGCGACGAGGCGCTGCGCTTCCTCGGCCGCCGCTTCGAGCGCGGCGACGAGGTGTTCGCCCGCCTGAACGCCGCGCTGGCGACAGAAGGCGTGCTGCTTCGGGTCGAACAGGACGTCGCGGTCGAGGCGCCGCTGCACCTGGTGTTCGTCGGCGCGCCGGTACCGGAAAGTCCGCGGCCGGACGAGCCGGGCCCTGCGCCGGACGCGCGCACCGCCGACCAGGCCTGGCACCTGCGCCACCTGGTCGAACTGCGCCGCGGCGCCTCGCTGGCGCTGATCGAGCACCACCTGCATGCCGGCGACTCCTCGCACCTGAGCAACAGCGTCGCCCACGTGCACCTGGCGCAAGGCGCCAGGCTCGTGCATGCCCGCGTGCAGGACGACGCCGGCGGCCAGACCACGCTGCTGCGCACCGACGCGGTGCTGGCGCGCGATGCCGAGTACCGTCGCGTCGAACTGGAACTCGGCGCCGCGCTGAGCCGCCACGAGCTCAATGTGCGGCTGGAGGGCGACAACGCCCGCCTGACCGCCAACGGCGTGCTGCTCGGCAACGGCCGCCGCCATATCGATACCCGCCTGGGCATCGAGCACATCGCCCGCGACACCCGCGCGGAACTGCTGTGGCGCGGCGTCGGCGCCGACCGCAGCCGGGTGGTGTTCCATGGCGGCATCCACATCCGCGCCGGCGCCGACGGCACCGACGCGCGCCTGTCCAACAAGAACCTGCTGCTGTCGGCCGACGCCGAGATCGATACCCAGCCGGTGCTGGTGATCGACGCCGACGAGGTCCAGGCCGCGCATGGCGCCACCGTCGGCCAGCTCGACCAGCAGGCGCTGTTCTACCTGCGCTCGCGCGGCCTGCCGAAGGACCGCGCGCAGGCGCTGCTGAGCGCCGCGTTCTGCCACGAGCCGCTCGGCGCGCTCGCCGGGCCGCTGGTGCAGGCCCTGGCACGCCGGCTCGACCAGGCGCTGGCATCGGCGGGCGTGGCATGAACCTGGCGATGCCGCACTCGGCCTCGGCCCCCGACTGGGAGCGCGTCCGCAGCGATTTCCCGCTGCTGATGCGCCAGGTCCACGGCAAGCCGCTGATCTACTTCGACAACGCCAACACCGGGCAGAAGCCGCTGCCGGTGATCGCCGCCACCGACGAGTTCTACCGGCGCCAGAACGCCAACGTCAGCCGCGCCGTGCACGCGCTCGGCACCGAGGCCACCGAGGCCTACGAGGGCGCACGCACCCGGCTCGCGCAGTTCCTCAACGTCCGCGCCGACGAGCTGGTGCTGTGCAGCGGCACCACCTTCGCGCTCAACCTGGTGGCCTACTCGTGGGCGCTGCCGCGGCTCAAGGCCGGCGACGTGATCCTGGTGTCGCGGATGGAGCACCACGCCAACATCGTGCCGTGGCAGCTGGTCGCCGAGCGCACCGGCGCGACCATCCGCGTGGCCGAGATCACCCCCGACGGCGCACTCGACCTGGACGCGCTGCGCGCGGCGATGACGCCGGAGGTGAAGCTGCTGGCGCTCGCCCACGTGTCCAACGTGCTCGGCACCGTCAACCCGGTGCGCGAGATCTGCCGCGAGGCGCGCAGGCGCGGCATCGTCACGGTGATCGACGGATCGCAGGCGGTGCCGCACCGCAAGGTCGACGTCGCCGCGATCGGCTGCGACTTCTACGCCATCACCGGCCACAAGATGTGCGGCCCGACCGGCACCGGCGCGCTGTGGGCGCGCCGCGAGCACCTGCAGGCGATGCCGCCGTTTCTCGGCGGCGGCGAGATGATCAAGGAAGTCAGCTTCGACGGTACCGTGTTCAACGACCCGCCGCACAAGTTCGAGGCCGGCACCCCCAACATCGCCGGTTTCGTCGGCCTGGGCGCGGCGGTGGACTACCTGCAGGCGCTGGGGCTGGAACACGTCGAGGCGCGCGAGGCCGAGCTGCTGGCGCACCTCACCGAGGAGCTGCGCAGGATCGACGGCCTGCGCCTGTTCGGCACCACCCCGGGCAAGGCCGCGGTGGTGTCGTTCCTGATCGAGGGCGCGCATGCCCACGACCTGGCCACCCTGCTCGACCTGGAGGGCGTGGCGGTGCGCTCGGGCCAGCACTGCGCGCACCCGCTGCTGCAGTACTACGGCGTGGCGGCGACCTGCCGCGCGTCGCTGGCGTTCTACAACACCCACGGCGAGATCGAGCGCTTCGTCGCGGCGTTGCACAAGGTGCGCAAGCTGCTGGGCTGAAGCCGGCTCTCGCTCCCCGCTTCTCGCAGGAGCGACTTCAGTCGCGACGGGGCTTTCCATTTGAACCCGTGCACAGGGGGGATCTGCACGCAAGCCCCGTCGCGACTGAAGTCGCTCCTGCCACTGACAGCCTTCCCGCATCCCGGCCTCTGTGGGAGGGGCTTCTCAGCCCCGACGGATGGCCGGTAGGGCCCGTCGGGGCTGAAGCCCCTCCCGCAAGAGCCGCCCGACCGCGCCCGAGCGCTTCCGCCCGCCCGATCCCCAATCCCGGTTCCCCCGCTAAAATGCGGGCATGCACACCACCACTTTCCGCACCGCCACCGTCGCCGACATCGACGCCATCGTCGCCCTGGTGACCTCGGCCTACCGCGGCGACGCCAGCCGCGCCGGCTGGACCACCGAAGCCGACTTCCTCGACGGCAACCGCATCGATCCGCAGGTGCTGCGCCAGGACATCCTGCGCGAGCGCAGCCTGGTGCTGCTGGTCGAGCAGGACGGCGTGCTCGTCGCCTGCGCGCACATCGCCGACGAGCACGGCGCCGGCTACTTCGGCATGTTCTCGGTCAGCCCGGCGCTGCAGGGCGGCGGCATCGGCAAGCTGCTGATGGTCGAGGCCGAGCGCATCGTCCACGCGCAGTGGGGCCTGCCGACGATGCGGATGACGGTGATCGACGTCCGCGCCGAACTGATCGCCTTCTACGAGCGCCGCGGCTACCGCCGCACCGGCGTCTTCAAGCCCTTCCCCTACGGCGACGACCGCTTCGGCATCCCGCTGCGCGACGATCTGCGCTTCGAGGTGCTGGAGAAGCCGCTCGGGGCGCAGCCGTGAGCGGGAGCTGGACCTTCGTCTGTGCCACCGCCGAGCTGCTGCCCGGCGAGATGAGGAACGTCTGGGACGAGGTCACCGACACGCCGATCGTGGTGTTCAACCTCGACGGCGAACTGTACGCGCTGGAGGATCGTTGCAGCCACGAGGACTACGAGCTGTCGCCGGGCAGCTTCGACGCCCGGTCGGGCAGCATCGAATGCCTGTTGCACGGCGCCCGCTTCGACGTCCGCGACGGCCGCCCGCTGTGCCCGCCTGCCTACACCCCGGTGCCCAAGTTCCCGGTCAAACGCGAGCACGACGCCATCTGGACCCGCGACGACCGCGCCTGATGCGGCCGCCGGCCGCCGGCCGCATCGCCAGGTCGTTGTCCCGAAAGAACATCCGGCCGCGGTTCCGGAAACTTCGATCGCGGCAGCAATGGGTCGAATGCAACAAATGGCCACGCGCGATATTGACAATGACGCGGCACGGGGCTCAGGTCTCGGCCCACTGGCGCAGCAGGTTGTGATAAATCCCGGTCAGGCTGACCAGTGAGGGATGCTGCTGGCAATCCTGGGTGAGCTGCTGGATGGAGGAGTCCAGCTCCCACAGCAGGCGCCGGCGCGCATCGTCGCGCACCATGCTCTGCACCCAGAAGAACGATGCCAGCCGCGCGCCGCGGGTCACCGGCTGGACCTTGTGCAGGCTGCTGGACGGATAGAGCACCATATCGCCGGCCGGCAACTTCACTTCGTGCTCGCCGTAGGTATCGCTGATGATCAGTTCCCCGCCGTCGTATTCCTCCGGCTCGCACAGGAACAGGGTGCAGGACACATCCGAACGCAACTGTTCGCCTTGGCCGAGGTTCATCACCGCGCCATCGACGTGGAAGCCATAGGTGCCGCCGCCGGTGTAACGATTGAAGCGCGGAGGAAGATACTTCAACGGCAGTGCGGCACTGAAGAACGTCGGGTTGTTGACCAGAGCCAGCAACACGGTCTCACCCAGTTCGCGACGCAGCGCGGAGTTCTCCGGCAGCTGTTCGTTGCGCTTGGCGTGGGTGCCGAGATGGCCCACGGTCTCGCGGCCGTCGGTCCAGCTGGCGGCGTCGAGTTTCTGGCGGAACCTGCCCACCTGTTCGCGGGAGAGTACGTTGGGAATATGCAGCAGCATGGGAGTTCCTCAAGCCGTGGGTTGCGTGACCAGTGCGCGTATCTGCGGGTGGGGCGAAGCGGCCAGTTCCGGCACGATATGGGCGATGAACGCGGGGCTGCCATGGGCCAATGCCAGCCGCAGCCAGTGCAGCGCCTGTTCGATCTGGCCTTGCTGGAGAAGGATGGACGCGTAATTGGCCTGCCCACGGAAATCGCCGGCTTCGGCCGAACGCCGGTACCAGGCCAACGCAGCCTGGGGGTCGCGGGCGATCTCCAGTCCGTCCTCCAGGTGCCGCGCCAGCAGATTCATCGATTTGGCATGGCCACGATGGGCGGCCTGCGTATACAGCGCCAGCGCCTTGGGCCGGTCCTGCGCCACGCCACGCCCGGTGGCAAGCAGGTTGGCGTAGTTGTACATGCCCCAGTCGAGCCCCGTCTCGGCGGCACGGCGATACCAGACCGCCGCCAGCGTTGCATCGGGTGCGCAGCCCTGACCCAGTTCATGGCAACGGCCGAGCATGTTCATCGCCATGGCGTGACCGTTGTTGGCGGCGGTTTCGTACCAGAGCAGGGCCGCCTGTTCGTCGCGCGCCACACCCCTGCCTTCGATGTACAGCTGGGCCAGCAGCAGCTGTGCGTTCGGTTGTCCGGCCTGGGCGGCATCCCGGATGACGGTGAAGGCGGCTTCCGGATCGTCGCGCAATTGCTGCGCCAGCGCTTCGGCATCGAATGGGGCGGTATCGGACATCGTCGTGTCTGGTTCTGGCGGGCAGACTGCGGCAATGGTAACGATTGCCGCGGCCTGCCGTGGGCACGGATAGCAGAACGGCGGCAGGCCTGCGCCTGCCGCCGTTACGGGTCATGCCGGGATCAGAACGTGACGTTCAGTGCCAGCGTGGCCGCGCGGCCCGGAGCGATGCTCGCATAGTGCGAGGCATAGGCCTTGGTGAAGTAGGTCTTGTCGGTCAGGTTCTGCACGTTCAACTGCAGGCTGATGTTGTCCTGGATGGCGTAGCTGACCATTGCATCCCAACGGGTGTAGCTCGGGATCCACTTGGTGTTGGCTGCGTCGCCATACTGCTTGTCAACATAGCTTGCACCGCCGCCGATGGTCAGGCCGAACGGGAACACGTAGGTCGTCCACAGGGTGGCGGCATGCTCCGGCGTGTTCGGGAAGACGTTGCCGTTGTTGGGCGAGACGATCCACACACCGGGTGCGGGGCAACCGGTACGGCTGGAAATCGAACAGATATAGCCGTTGTCCTTCAGCTCCGAATCCATGTAGGTGTAGCCGCCGGAGATGTTCCAGTTGTCGGTGATTTTCCCGGTGACGCCAAGCTCCAGGCCGTTGATCGCCTTCTTGCCGGCATTTTCCGTGGTGCCGTTGTCGATGACGACTCGGGCATTGCTCATTTCGGTATGGAACAAGGCCGCGGTCAGGTTGAGGCGGTTGTCGAGCAGGTCCCATTTGGTACCCAGTTCGTAGTTCTTGGTTTCCTGCGGCTTCAGGTTCTCGATGGCGGCGCTGATCGAGTCGTTGCCTTCACCGCTGTCCATGCCCGGCGGGGTGGACGAGGTGCCGTAGGACAGATAGATGCTGCCGTTCGCGGTCGGCTTGAACACCACGCCGGCCTGGTAGTTGAAGAAATCGTTTTTGTTGCGCAGCAAGGTAGGCGCGTTGCCGACCACCGGGGTGACCTGCTCGGTGTCGTAATCGTCCCAGCGCAGGCCAAGGTTGATCAGCCAGCGCGCGCTCAGCTCGATGGTGTCGAACGCATACACGGACTTGGTTTTGGTGGTCTGCTCGACGTCCAGCGCCTTGTCGCTGCGATAGACCGGGTGGGTGGCAGCCCACGGATCGTTTGGGTTCGGGTTGTAGAAATCGGTGCAGTTGTAGCCGGTGGCCGCGCCGGTGGTCGGGCAGGCCTGGTTGCCGGTCAAGGGATTGTTGGTGCCTGCACCGCCGATGACGTAGTTGCCCTTGCTGCTCTTTTCTTCGCTGTATTCGACGCCAGTGCTGTAGCTATGCTTCAAGCCACCGGTCTGGAACGCGCCGGTCAGGCTCAACTGGTCGGCGAAGGTCCTGGTGTCGATGGCGCGGCTGTTGGTACGGCGCCACAGGGTGCCGTACAGGTTGGGATTGTTCTTGCTGTCGTCCGGCTGGGTCCACAGGTAGTCGTTGCTGGTGTTGCCCAGGCGCGCGATGTTGCGCAGCTTGTGCTCGCCGAAGGCGTAGCTGGCATCGATCGTGCTGATGTCGGCGCGGGTACGCTGGAAGTCGCGATCCTTCAGGCCGTAGTAATTGTTGCGGTCCGGCACCAGCGGCGTCCCCGAGGTGGTCTTGGCGATGGGGTCGGCATACGGGAAGCCGCCGGCATCGGGCAGATCGTCGGTTTCCAGGTGGTAGTGGCTGGCGATCACCTGCAACGGACCATTCAGGCCAAACGCGATGGACGGTGCGACGCCCCAGCGGCTGACGTTGGCGGCATCGCGGCCGGCGATGTCGGAATCATGCTTGAGCAGGTTCAGGCGTGCAGCGATGCCGTCGCCAAGTACGTAGTTGGCATCCACGGTGCCGCGCGCGTAGCTGTCGGTGCCCGCCCCCATGCTGATGTTGGTTTCGTTCCTCAGCTTCGGGGTCTTGCTGACCAGATTGATGCTGCCGCCGCCCGAGTCACGACCGCCGTAGGCAGAGCTGGGACCCTTGACCACTTCGAGCTGTTCCAGATTGAACACTTCGCGGGTCTGGGTACCGACGTCGCGCAGACCGTCGACGAACATGTTGCTCTGGCCGTCAAAGCCGCGCAGGAACGGCCGGTCACCGGTGGAGTTGCCACCTTCGCCGGCGCCGAAGGTGATGCCGGGCACCATGCGCAGCGCATCCACCAGGTTGGTGGCGCCGATTTCCTGGATGGTTCTTTCGGTGACGACGGCCACCGACTTGGGCGTATCCAGCAACTCGGCGGTGAACTTGGGCGAAGACGGGGCAAACCAGCTGCCGCGCACCTGCACCTGGTCCAGGTCGGTGGTCTTGTTCTTGGCCGAATCGGCGTCGGCATCGGCGGCCGTCGCGGTGAGCGGCGAGAAGCCGGCGGCCAGGGTGGCGGTGGCGAGCATGGTGGCTCGCGGTGCGTACTTGCGGGTCTTGATGTGGGTCATGGACGCATATATCCGGGAGGAAAGGGAAACGGTTCGGCCTGCAGGGGACCGGACGGCGCCGCAGGCGGGAACTGCAAGCTGGGAGGCGGCGCGGTCGGTGCGCGCAGTGCGCACCTGATGTCGCTTATGCGGTGCGCGCGCGAGGCGGGGCGTGACCGGGATTGAGCAGCAGATGGGGCGCCAGCGGATAGCGCTGCGCGCGCGCGACGGCATGCAGCAGCAGCGTGTCGCTGGCGGCGGCCATGAAGACGCGCTGGGGCGGGGGCGTGGCGGGCGCAACAAGCTGTGCAGGGAAAGCGGGCAACGACGCCGGGCGTTGCCGGGACATGCGGGACGCCTCGGCACCGGATTCGCAGATCGCCACCATATGCATCGGCAGTTGTGGATGATCGGGTTCAGGGGAAACCCGCGCCTCGAATCCATTCATACCAGGTGGGACGACCACGGCCCGCGCCTGCGAGGCCACGGCCCAGACCAGCAGCATGCCCAGCAGCAGCAGCAGCAGCCATGGCAGCCGCCGCACGGAGACGGCAGTGCACGGTAAAGGCTTGGCGGAAGAGGCGGACATGGGAGCGGGCTGAGGCCGTTAACATTGCGTTAGCACGACAGATGCGCATCTTATTGAGAATTGTTTGCGTTTTCAATACCCATTCGGTGCGTGCCGCCAGAAGGCATGCGGCCCAGACTGCTCACGACCGACAGGGACTGCCCCTTGCGCAGAGTGCTCGACAATGTACCGACGACCTTCTCGGTCATTGCCGCAGGTGGATTCCCTTGCCGGCGGCGCCGTACTGCCGTACCGGCACATTTCCTCGGAGAGACCGGCCTGGACGGGAACCCCTCCCCTCCGGACCTGCCCTCCTCCGAAGCGGGTGCCCCGTCCATCCATGCCCAGGCGATGACGCCGCTTCGCGCACATGCAGCAGCGGTCCTGCGGATCGGCCTGGCGGATCCGCCCGGCACCGCGCCACTCGAGCTGGCGGCTACCGCCAAAGCGGCCTGCCGAGGAAAGAACGAGGCCCTGGTCAACCGGGACCACGCAGGCGCGTTACCCGGGATCGCCGTACCCGGTTCCGCGCGGACGTTGCGTCCGACAATTGAGATTAATTCTCATTCATATAAGATAGACCGTCTTCCTGCCCGTGACCGCACCCGCGTTGCACAGTCCGTCCGCCCCCGACCTCGCTACCGCGCACCAGCGCCGCGGCTTCTGGCTGCGCACGCTGCACCAGTGGCACTGGATCAGTTCGGCGATCTGCCTGATCGGCATGCTGGTGTTCGCCGCGACCGGCCTCACCCTCAACCATGCCGCCCGGATCGAGGCCAAGCCGCAGGTCGACAACCGGACGCTGCAGCTGACGCCGGCGCTGCAGGCGATGCTGGGCGACCGCGCCGACGGCAACGCGCCGTTGCCGCCGGCGGTCGCGGCCTGGCTCGGCGATGAACTCTCGGTGGCGATCGGCCGCCGCGCCGCGGAATGGTCCGAGGACGAGATCTACCTGTCGATGCCCAGCCCGGGCGCCGATGCCTGGCTCAGCATCGACCGCGCCAGCGGCGCGGTGGAGTACGAAAGCACCGACCGCGGCTGGATCTCCTACTTCAACGACCTGCACAAGGGCCGCAACGCCGGCCCTGCGTGGAGCTGGTTCATCGACCTGTTCGCGGTCGCCTGCCTGGTGTTCTGCATCACCGGCCTGTTCCTGCTGCAGATGCACGCACGCCAGCGGCGGATGACCTGGCCGCTGGTCGGGGTGGGACTGATCGTCCCGCTGCTGATCGCCCTGCTCCTGATCCATTGAATCCCACCACCGGAGACGCTCCATGCGCGCCACCCTCACCATCGCCCTGAGCGGACTGCTGGCCATGCCGGCCTACGCCGCCACGCTCGACATCGAGGTCGAGATCCCCAAGCTCAACGTCGCCGAGTACCACCGCCCGTACGTGGCGATCTGGCTGGAAGGCGCCGACCAGAAGGTCGCCAGCAACCTGGCGGTCTGGTACCAGTCCAAGGACACCGCCGAAGGCCACGGCACCAAGTGGCTGCCGGACCTGCGCCAGTGGTGGCGCAAGAGCGGGCGTACCCTGGAGGTGCCGGTGGACGGCGTGACCGGACCGACCCGCCCGGCCGGCACCCACGCGCTCTCCTTCACCACCCAGCAGCCGCAGCTGAAGGAGCTGGCGCCGGGCCAGTACACGCTGGTGGTCGAGGCCGCCCGCGAAGTCGGCGGCCGCGAGCTGGTCAAGATCCCCTTCAGCTGGCCGGCGACGTCCGCGCAGACCGGCAAGGCGCAGGGCACCAGCGAGCTGGGCGCCGTGTCGCTGACCGCCAAACCCTGATCCCTTCCGCATCCTTCGAGGAATTCCGATGAAGCGCTCCCTTGTCCTGGCCGCCATGCTCGCGGCACTGCCGTTCTCCGCCCTCGCCCACAAGGCCTGGCTGCTGCCCTCGCAGACCGTCATCGCCGGCGAGAATCCGTGGATCACGGTCGACGCCGCCGTCTCCAACGACCTGTTCTACTTCAACCACGTGCCGCTGCGCCTGGACGGGCTGGCCATCACCCAGCCCGATGGAAGCGCCGGCAAGTCGGCCAACGACGCGACCGGCAGGTACCGCAGCGTGTTCGACCTGCAGCTGACCCAGCAGGGCACCTACCGCCTGGCGGTGGTCAACGACGGCCTGTTCGCCAGTTGGAAGGAAGACGGCAAGCCCAAGCGCTGGCGCGGCAACGAGGCCAGCTTCGCCGCCGAGGTGCCCAAGAACGCGCAGGACCTGCAGGTCTCGCAGTCGCAGGGCCGCGTGGAGACCTTCGTCACCCACGGCGCGCCGAGCGACGCCGCGCTCAAGCCCAGCGGCAAGGGCATCGAGCTGGTTCCGGTGACCCACCCCAACGACCTGTTCGCCGGCGAGGCGGCGCGGTTCAAGCTGCAGATCGACGGCAAGCCGGCCGCGGGCCTGGAAGTGGAGATCGTGCGCGGCGGCACCCGCTACCGCAACGCCCAGGACGAGATCAAGGTGACCACCGACGCGCAGGGCGCGTTCTCGGTGACCTGGCCCGAAGCCGGCATGTACTGGCTGGAAACCGGCAGCCAGGACGACAAGACCACGGTCAAGCAGGCCAAGCAGCGCCGCCTGAGCTACGTCGCCACCCTGGAAGTGCTGCCGCAGTAAGCGCGCCGCGCCGGCGATCGCCCGATCGCCGGCCGCTGCCGGGCAGGCAACCGCCCCTCCGACGACAGGCCCGATGAACCAGCACGACACCGGCACCCGGGAAATCGCCACCCTCGGCGGGCAGACCATGGGCACCACCTGGAGCGTGAAGCTGGTGGTCGGCCGCGGCCACGACCTGCATGCGCTGCATGCGCTCGTGCAGACGCGGCTGGACGGCGTCGTCGCCGAGATGAGCAACTGGGAACCGGACTCGGACATCTCCCGCTACAACCGCGCTGGCGCGCAATCCTGGCAGCGGCTGCCGCCGGGGTTCGGCGAGGTGATGCGCGCCGCGCTGCAGGTCGCCGAGCTCAGCGGCGGCGCGTTCGATCCGACCGTCGGCCCGCTAGATCGGAAGAGCGGTTCA
>DNXT01000189.1 GCA_003505795.1 Lysobacteraceae bacterium
ACGACGCTCTTCCGATCTTGGCGAAGCACGCGGTCAGCAGGTAGCCGCCGGTGGGCGCTTCCCAATCCAGCATCTCGCCGGCGCAGAACACGCCGGGGATCGCGGTCAGCATCAGGTTGCGGTCGGTGGCTTCCAGGCGGACGCCGCCGGCGCTGCTGATCGCCTCGGCCAGCGGGCGCGGGCGCCGCAGCACCAGCGGCAGGGCCTTGAGGATCCGCGCGATGCGTTGCGGGGCCTTGTCACCCTGCTTGCCAAGGACCTCGTGCAGAAGTCCGGCCTTGGCGCCCTCGATGCCGAGCGAGCGCCGCAACAGCTCGCTGAGGCTGCGTCCCGGCCGCGTGCGCGACAGCGCCTGCAGCACCTGCTCGTGGCTGTGTCCGGGCAGCAGGTCCAGGTGGAGCGTGGCGCTGCCGTCGCGGTTGATGGCCTCGCGCAGGTCGGCGCAGATCGCGTAGATCACGCTGCCTTCGATCCCGGTCTCGGTCACCACGCATTCGCCCTGCAGGGCCTGCGCGCGTCCGCTGCCGTCCTGCCAGTGCGCGACCACCGGCTTCAGTGGCGCGCCCGCGTGGCGCGCGGCGAAATGCGCGCTCCAGCCGATGTCGAATCCGCAGTTGGCCGGCTGCAACGGCGCTATTTCCACGCCGCGCGCCGCCAGCGGCGCCACCCATTGCCCGTCCGAACCCAGTTGCGGCCAGCTGCCGCCGCCCATCGACAGCACCAGCGCGCCGGCAGTGCGTTCGACCATGCCGTCGGGGGTCTGGAAGCACAGGCCGCCGCGGTCCGACCAGCCGCTCCAGCGGTGCTGCACGTGGAAGGCTACGCCGCGTTCCTTCAGGCGCCGCACCCAGCCGCGCAGCAGCGGCGCCGCCTTGCGGTCGTCGGGAAACACCCGGCCGGAGGAGCCGACGTAGGTCTCCACGCCCTGGTGCCGGGCCCAGTCGCGCAGTGCCTCGGCATCGAAGTCCTGCAGCCATCCGCGCACCGCATCGGCGCGCTCGCGGTAGCGCGAGACGAACCGCTCGAACGGATCGGAGTGGGTGAGGTTGAGGCCGCCCTTGCCGGCGATCAGGAACTTGCGGCCGACCGATCCCTTGGCCTCGTAGACATCGACCCCGATCCCGGCCGCGTTGGCGGTCTCGGCGGCCATCAGGCCCGCGGGGCCGCCGCCGATGACGGCCAGCCGGCGTGCGTCGGTGCTTTGCACGGCGATCAGCGCTTGCGGGCGTCGAGCAGTTCCACGTCGAACACCAGCGATGCGCCCGGCGGGATGACGCCGCCGGCGCCGCGGTCGCCATAGCCGTACTCCGGCGGGATCATCAGCGTGCGCTTGCCGCCGACCTTCATGCCGGCCACGCCTTCGTCCCAGCCGCGGATGACCTTGCCGCCGCCGAGCGGGAACTGGAACGGTTCGCCGTGGTCCAGCGAGCTGTCGAATTTCTCGCCATGGGTCTGCGGCGCATGCTCGTCGTAGAGCCAGCCGGTGTAGTGCACCGTGACCAGGTCGCCGGCGACCGCTTCCGCGCCGCTGCCGACCTGGGTGTCGATCTTCTGGAACTGGCCGATGGTGCCGCCGGGAGGCGGGCCGGGCGGCGTGCAGCCTGCGAGCAGGGACACCGCGAGCAGCATGAGCAGGCGATACATGGGTTCGGTCCGTCGGTCAGGGGGCGCGATTATCGCATCGTGCGCCCGCTATCATGAGGCGATGGCCAAACTGCTGCTAAACCTGCGCAACGTGCCGGACGACGAATCCGCCGAGGTCCGCGCACTGCTCGACCGCCATCGCGTGGACTACTACGAGACCCGGCCCAGCCCGTGGGGAATCTCCGCCGGCGGACTGTGGGTGAGGGACGCCGACGAGTTCGCGCGGGCCAAGTCCTTGCTGGCCGACTACCAGCAGGCGCGCGGCGAGCAGGCGCGCGCCGAACGCAGGCGGGAGCTGGAGCAGGGCCGTGCCGAGACCTTCGGCTCGCTGCTGCGCACGCGCCCGCTGTTCGTGCTGCTGGTGCTGGCCGGGATGGCGCTGGTGGCCTCGCTGGTGCTGCTGCCGTTCCTGCTGCTGTCCCGCTAGGCCCTGCCGCAACAGCGTCGGCAGGTCCTGGGCCATCCGGCTGGCGCCTGCGGTCGCGTAAAATGCCGCCGATGATCACCAATACGGCCGCCTACCATTTCGTTCCCGTCGAGCACCCCGATGTCCTGGCCTCCGCGTTGCATGCGCAGGCCGGCGCGCGCGGGCTGAAGGGCACGATGCTGGTCGCGCCCGAGGGCATCAACCTGTTCCTGGCCGGGACCGCGCAGGACATCGACGGCTTCTACGACTGGCTGCACGCCGATCCCCGCTTCGCCGGCATGCCGGTGAAGTACAGCGCCAGCGAGCACCAGCCGTTCGCGCGGCTCAAGGCGAAGGTGAAGCCGGAGATCATCAGCTTCCGCCTGGACCACGCTTCGCCGCTGCAGCACGGGCGTGCGCCGGCGGTATCGCCGCGGACGCTGCAGGGATGGCTGCGCGACGGCCATGACGATCATGGTCGCCCGCTGGTGCTGCTGGACACGCGCAACCAGCAGGAGGTGGCGTTCGGCACCTTCGCCGGCGCGCTGACCCTGCCGATCGGGAAGTTCACCGACCTGCCGGCCGCGCTGGCGCTGCACCGCGAGCGGCTGGCCGGGGCCACCGTGGTCAGCTTCTGCACCGGCGGCATCCGCTGCGAAAAGGCGGCACTGTGGATGCGGGCCGACGGCATCGACAACGTCGTGCAGCTCGACGGCGGCATCCTCGGCTATTTCGAGCAGGTCGGCGGCGAAGGCTACGAGGGACGCTGCTTCGTGTTCGACGAACGCGTGGCGCTGGATCCGCAACTGCGGCCCCTGCAGGATGCCGGCAATGCCGGCGGGAGCCCGGAGCTCGGAAAAGTCTGACCATCGGCGTTGCCATTGCCCGATGGTGCCGGCGATCCGGTGTTCCTAGCCTGTGAGCGCCCGCCACACGCCCCGGGCGGTTCTTGCACGGGGCGCATTCGCCTCAGGGCAGACGGAATCGAGGACGGATTTCGTCCCGGCATTCCACCGGGCCACGCATGGCGTGGCGCTTCGCAACCAGTTCGGCCGCATCGCCTGGGTCGGCTTGCCCTGAACAATTCATGGGGCTAGGCTGCCGGCGTAGGCCTTCATAGCGTGGGGAAGACACGGATGACCATCAGAGTTTTTCTGATCGACGATCATGCGCTCGTACGCACGGGCCTGAAGATGATCCTGTCCAAGGAAGTGGACGTCGAAGTGGTAGGCGAGGCGGAAACCGGCGAAGCGGCGCTGCCGCTGGTCCGCCAGCTCAAGCCGGACATCGTGCTGTGCGACCTGCACCTGCCCGGGGTCAGCGGGCTCGAGGTGACCGAGCGCATCGTCAAGGGCGACTACGGCCCGCGCGTGATCATCGTGTCGGTGCTCGAGGACGGGCCGCTGCCGAAGCGCCTGCTCGAGGCGGGCGCCTCCGGCTACGTGGGCAAGGGCGGCGATGCCAACGAACTGCTGCGGGCAGTGCGCGAAGTCGCGCTGGGACGCCGCTACCTGGGCAACACGGTGGCGCAGAACATGGCGCTGTCCAACATCGAGGGGGCAGCGTCGCCGTTCGACGCGCTGTCGCCGCGCGAGCTGGAGGTGGCGCTGCTGCTGACCCAGGGCCTGCGCCAGGAGGACATCGCCAAGCGGCTGAGCCTGAGCGCCAAGACCGTCAACACGCACAAGGCGCGGCTGTTCGAGAAGGTGGGCATCCACGACAACATCGCGCTGGCGCGCCTTGCGAACCAATACGGCCTGACCGACCCCGGCCGTACCCTCTGAGCCGGCGTTCGACGCAAAAAAAAGCGGCCCGGAAGGGCCGCTTTTCGTTTCTGCGCGGGCAGGATCAGCTGCCGCGGCGCTGATCCTCTTCGCCGTCCCCGGCCGGCTGCGGTTCCGG